>CAZLQT010000024.1:0-17296 GCA_964561815.1 uncultured Woeseia sp. | reverse complement strand
AGCCTGCGCAATCGACCACTCTGCCATCTCTCCTCAGGGTATATTACAACAAGTATCTCGCTTGAGACTGTTTTTAATTTAGATTAGGGTAGGATAATGATAACTATATTTTTTAAAAAACTATGAATAGATTTCCTCGAAAAGACACGCTGCTTGAAGTATTTCAATGGAGAATTGAAAAGTCATCCAGTGATATAGCGTTTAAATTTAACGACCAAGATTTAACTTACGGAGAATATGACTTAAGAGCAAACCAGGTTGCTAATGGTCTTATTAATGAAGGCTGCTTACCTAATTCGAGAGTAGCTGTATTGGCCAAAAACTCTGTGAGTTATGCAGAAATAATTTTCGGTAGCCTGAAAACTAGGACTGCTTTAGTTGGGTTAAACTGGAGATTAGCTGGCCCTGAAGTTGTTTTTGTTGTTAATGACTCTGAGAGTGAGGTGCTTTTTGTTGGACCAGATTTTTATGAGCTGGTCGACTCAGTTAAAGATCAGTTTACTCACGTTAAACAAATTATTGCAATGGATGAGAGTCATGACGTTTGGCAAAGTTATTCATCGTGGAGAGATGCTTCAGATAATATTGATCCAGGGCTAGAGGGGCATGCGGATGACGATGTTATTCAACTCTATACATCTGGAACCACAGGGCACCCTAAAGGGGTTAGGTTAACTAACAAGAATATCAATGCATCAACACCTATGGTTGAAGAAACGTGGGGCAAGGAATGGCATGAAAGATCGGTAAATTTTGTGCTGTCACCTCTATTTCATATCGCCGGATCTAATATTGTAATTATGGGGGTTGTTTTTGGGTGCAAGAATATTGTTATTCCAGAGCCTGATCCTGGTCAAATCCTTCATTTAATTGATACTGAAAAAATAGAAACAGCGTTTATGGTTCCAGCTTTAATACAGTTCCTCTTGAATCACCCAGACGCAAAAACCACTGATTTTTCTTCTTTAAGACAAATCGTTTATGGAGCATCACCTATCTCTGAAGACACACTTCTGAAAGCTATAGAGGTTATGGGTTGTGAATTTTGGCAAGTTTACGGTCTAACTGAAACGTCAGGAATTGGCACAACACTCCCACCAGAAGCTCATGACCCAGCTTTAGGGAAACTTCGGTCCTGTGGAAGCAAATACACAGGTGTGGAGATCAAAGTCGTTGACGATACCAACAATGAATTGCCCACGGGTGAAGTCGGAGAAATACTGATCAAATCCCCAGTCATTATGAAAGGTTATTGGAATAGAGATGAAGCTAATAGTGAATCGATTGTTGATGATTGGTTTTTCACTGGAGACGCTGGTTATTTTGATGATGAAGGTTTTCTTTATATTCATGATCGAGTCAAGGACATGATTATTTCAGGGGGCGAGAATATCTACCCAGCGGAAGTTGAAAATGCACTGATGAGTCATCCAGATATAATTGATGCAGCCGTGGTAGGTGTTCCAGATGATAAATGGGGTGAAACAGTAAAAGCATTTATTACTCTTAGGAATGACTTATATGACAATGCGACAGAGATCTTAGATAAATTAGATGATTACCTAAATGAAGGCATTGATCTTGCTAATGAATTATCTAATAAGGGCTCAGAGCTTGGAAGATATATTGAAAGTGAAATTATCAGTTATTCAAAAGAACAAATTGCTTCTTACAAATGCCCTACTTCGATTGAATTTATAAAAAATATTCCACGTAATCCTTCTGGAAAGATTTTGAGAAGAGTTTTAAGAGAGCCGTTCTGGGCTGAAAAAGGACGAAATGTATCCTAGGTACAATCCGAGATAATAAATGACTTATGAAACACTAAAAGTAGAATCATTAAATGGTATCTGCGTAATGGCTTTTAATCGACCAGATAAGCTTAATGCCTTTGATAGACAAATGGTGATCGAAACTCAAGATGCCATTAAAAATATATCTGAGGATAATTCGATAAAAGTTGTCATTGTCACAGGCACAGGGAAAGGGTTTTCTGCAGGTGCGGATCTTTCTGATCCTACGGGTATGGATGATCACAGTAATGATCGGTTGGTCTACGAGGGACTCGTTAACGGCTATATGCCCAGTTTGGCAGGTATTATGAATATGCCTAAGCCTGTAATTGCTGCCGTGAATGGACCAGCAGCCGGAATTGGTAGCGCCTTTGCACTTGCTTGTGACCTAATGGTGATGTCAGAAAGCGCTTATTTAAAACAAGCTTTTGTTCACATTGCTCTAATTCCAGACGGTGGGTTAAACTGGTTCTTAACACGTTCTATTGGTTATAAATTGGCTTATGAAATGGCAATAGAGGGTAATAATATTTCAGCATCAAGATGTTTAGAGTTGGGCTTAGCCAATAAAGTTGTCAGTGATGATGATTTAATGAGTGCAACAATGACATGGGCAGAATCATTAGCAAAGAAATCATCGCAATCTCTAAGAGAGACTAAGAAAGTCATGAGAGCAGCTATGACGGCTTCTTATGAAGAGACCTTTAAGCTTGAAGCAGAAGCCAATAACTCGTTGCACGGTTCTGAAGACAGTCTTGAAGCTGTAAAGGCGTTTTTTGAAAAAAGAGAGCCTAACTTTAAATAACGTCTGGTTATTGAGCTTTTAACGCTTTTAGAACGTCACCTGCAAGATCAAGCTCACCTGAATAAAGAACTGGAGCAATTCTCTGACCAATTGATCCGTAACGTGCTTTGATTTCTTTAGCAAGGGCTTGTGGAGTTTCCTCAACAACTGCAAATGTATTTAAAACTTCATCATCAATCGCCTCACCCATCTCTTGCCATTGTCCTTTTTTTGATAACTGGTTAAGTTCTTTGCTCAGATCGCCATAACCGTGGGTTTCAAGAACCGCAATATAATTTGGTGTGGAGGCATAAAATGCCACTTGTTCACGACAAGCCTTTACAGCTTTCTTATGAGATTCCTCTGTGGCTCCAATCCCGGTCATAACACTAATAGATAGATCGAATTGATCTCTTGATTTACCAACCGATTTCAATGCTTTCTCAATGATCGGCAAAGTAACTTGATCAAAGTAAGTCGGAGAACTGAAAGGGTGCCCTAATAACCCATCAGCGCTTTCAGCCACTGCTTGAGTCATCAATGGTCCAACCGCAGCAACATATATCTTTGGTATACCATGAGGATTAGGCCCTGGATTAAAAAATGGGGTCATCAGAGTGTGAGTGTAAAACTCTCCTCTGTAATTAAGTCTAGTTCCTTCCTGCCAGCTTTCCCAAATTGCCTTTATCCCTTGAACCATGTCTTTCATCCTCGCTGCCGGCTGTGACCATGGCATAGAGAAACGTTTAGTAATGTGCGGTCTGATTTGAGAACCTAGGCCTAGTATAAAACGACCCTCTGATACGAGATTAAGATCATAACCGATATTGGCTAATATCATCGGATTTCGTGCAAAAGCCACTGCAATTGATGTGATCAATTCTATTTTTGTTGTTTCGGTTGCAGCTGAAACAAGTGGAAGAAATGGATCGTGTGCCCCTTCAAATGTATAACCCCCATCGTAACCTGCGTCTTCTAACAACTTAAAAGCAGGCCCAGCTTCTAAGGGGTTATTTATCATTATTCCTGCATCGATTTTCATGTTGTCATTTTACACAAAAAAAGAGGCGAATAAATCGCCTCTTTTTATCGTTCTGTTGTTACAGAGTTAGAACTTGTAGGTTACTCTTGCTCCTACAACTCTGGTTTCACCCATATAAATAGAGTGAGCACCTGCTAGAAGTGGGGTATCAAATCCACCTACAGCAATGTTCTCATCTGTAATATTACGTCCATAGATCAACGCAGTAAGATTACCGCTTGTAATACCAATCCGAGCGTTAACTCTGGCATTACCTTCTTGGAAGTCTATTGGATCTAAGTCTCCAGTGTATCCATAGTCATCGAAGAAGTTGTAATCAACTCCAGCAAACATCACCATGCCGTTTGCTAATGGTTGCGTGTAATCAATGAGTAGAGAACCGTTATAATCACCGACCCCTAAGTCAACTCCAGTTAGGTCTTGATTACCACCAGCATAAAATCCAGCGGCGTTCCAAACGATTTTACATAGTCCAGTCGGATCTGTAACATCTGGTCCATAAGTTGATGTTTGAATGTTCTTAGGATCCCAAGAACCGTCTGCTCCACCCGTAGGATCAAGTGCTCTGAAGTAAGCGACTTGATTCTCTGTACAAGCTGCAGTTGAGTAAGATTTGTACTTAGCATCTAGATAGGCAGCTGCTAGAGTCATTCTCAATCTATCAGTCGCCTGCCAGATTAGATCCACTTCAAGAGTAGTCACCTCAGATGATGCTGCGTTTCCAACAACAAAGCCTGTTCCTTGGAACGTAGACACCTGTTGATTGTCATAGTCAGCGCTGGCTAATGCCCAGTTAAACTGGATATTATCACCAAATGTGTGCTTACCACCGATCTCGATAGACTCTGAAGTCTCATCATCGTATTCAAACGATGGATCTGGTTCGGATGGAATTGGCACTTTTGCACCGCCAACATTCATAAACATTGGGTTTTGGTCATCGGCAGCATTAAATCCACCACTCTTATAACCCTTGTTGAAGCTTAGATAGATCATATGATCATCGCCGTAACGCTTTTCAATTTGAATTGATGGCAGCCAATGTTCAGTATCTCGTTGAGGCACATCAAGGAAATCATGCGCCCAAGTATCGTAAGTTGAACCTAGAATACCTGCAATGAATGGGCTTGGGTTACAAGTCTGAAGACCTGTAGTATCTGCACCCAGACAAGTTCCGGCAACAATGTGTTTTGATTCTCTTACATATCGAACACCCATGGTCATTTCAACCGTATCGTTAAGATCCATATTAACCTGACCAAAGATAGCCTTAGCATCGGTATCTTGAGTCCAATAACCAATTCGAGTCAAATGATCGAACGCA
Organism: uncultured Woeseia sp.; assembly: GCA_964561815.1. Taxonomy (GTDB): domain Bacteria; phylum Pseudomonadota; class Gammaproteobacteria; order Steroidobacterales; family UBA11654; genus CACPJA01. The sequence goes on along the minus strand of CAZLQT010000024.1, from coordinate 12,353 downwards.
CTTTGGAACGTACATGGAGGAAACGAAGCTCCTGTAAATTGGTTAAATATGCCCGCAACTTCACATGTGTTATTACCGTATAAAGGTGCTCCGGGTTGCCATGTTAGTCCTGTGGACGTTGAAATTGGGAAAGGAAAGCCGTTAGCCACACCATTAGCAAGTAAGGTAGCTGGAGGAATAGTAAATAGTGTTCTGTATGGCAACATACCCATATCATTTAACACGCCAACCAATCCGCCTAGAGTTCCGTCAAGATCGATTAATCGATCGATGTCTTGCATTTGATCGTCCCAATAAGCACCAACAGTCCATTGCACATCTGCATCAGCTGCTGAGCTTAATCTAATCTCAACACTGTCTTGTTCGTATTCAGACCAATCGTCTCTTGAAACCAGTTGGAACGGTCCAAAGTCTGCATCAATACCATCAACATAATCGTACTTAGCATTACCTATTGTGGCTTTTAAGTTCATCCCGTTAGCCATGTCGTAACTAATATTAATTGATGTATCAGCCGTATTGGTATGAGTACCTGTTGGGTTTAAACCCAGTGTTTGCATAGCTCCTCTAGTGGCTCCAGTATTAAGATCTTCATACCCGATAAAGTTGCCTACGTTGCTCACAAAACCCGGGAAAAAGTTTTGAGCTACAAGAAATGCCAAACCAGCTGTCGGTGTTGGAGGTATAGCCATATCAAAGGTTTTCTGTACAACCGTACTACCGATCCTTACATGTTCACCATCAGTGTGTTTCATATCAATTCTTAAATCATCACTTGGTTGCCAAGAAGCACTTATTCTGAGCATTTGCTCATCAGCAGTTGGTCCAGTGGTGTTTAAATAGGCATTGGTTATATACCCATCATCTTCTCTATCCTTAAAAGACAATCGAACTGCAAACGAATCACCTGCAGGAATATTAAGATGCCCGTCAATAATATTGGCACTGTTTTCATCTTCAACCGCAAGTGAAATTTGACCGCCAAAATCGCCACCAATTTCAGGTTTAGCTGAGATAACATTGATCGCACCGGTCAACGTGTTCTTACCGAACAGTGTACCTTGTGGACCACGCAAAACTTCCACCCTTTCGACATCAAAGAGTCCTGTTCTGAACTGACGTCCCTTAGCTAAATGGACACCATCCACAAACAGACCTACTGATTGTTCAAAAGATTGGTTGGCACCTACACCAACACCTCTCATGGTTGCTATCGTTGAAATAGCATTTTCAGAGACACTGAAGTTAGGTATATATTGGCCAATATCTTTAAGATCGTGTAATCCTGCTTCCTGGATCTTATCACCGCTTATAACGCTAACAGAAACCGAGACGTCTTGGAGACTCTCTTCTTTCTTTGTAGCTGTGACGATGATTTCTTCCAATTCAGCAGCGTGAATATTTGTTATCGCAAACATAACAGAAGCTGTTACTGCGATAGCAGAGCTTATTAGTCGCTTCATAAGGTAATTCCCCCCAAAGTTTTTCGAAAAACGAGTAATTTATATAAATCAGTCTTAATTTTGCCTATATTTTCTAAGATAGCAAAGATTAAGTGCTCTTTTTTGCTCTACATTGGTGTTGTTTTTTAGTCAAACGCCTTTATTTACAGTTGTTTTGAGTAAATTAATGAATTTGATAGAGAATGGTTCTCTTGTGTGAAAAATGTGAGAAATTCTTATAAAATAAGAACATGATTCATCAGAGAATATTTTTTATACTGTGCCTTACGTTTTGCTCTCTTGAGCTATTCGCTAACAATCACTCCCAAAATCTAAGTTGTTTTCACATGGAAAATGAAAACAGGGTCGATAATTACTGGAGAATTGATTCGAGTCAAAAAGTTGTTTCATATTGGAACGAATCTCAAAACGCAATTGAAAACTATAAAGTCACAAAACTGGATAATAAAACTGTCGCATGGAACCAAATGACAAATCAACTAACTGTTTTTGTCTTGGATAAATACACGATGAGGCAAAGCGGAACGATAATATCTTCAACATCGGAGGGCAGATCGGAAATTAAAAAAAGATGGTTCGCGGACTGTGTCTTTTTAAGCAATGAAGAATTTAGCGCTAAGACTGGAAATTAAATGAAATACTTAAGGCTGTCTTTAGTTGCATTACTCTTAATCTCTTTTCAAATACAATCAGCTACTTGTGTCCCTTTTGCCTCGACCGGTTTTATTTCTGAGGATAATAAGTATAAATTCAACATTGACAGTTGGGCGAATAAGGATTTTGAGAAAATTCCCTTCTTTTTATCTATTGATGAAGAGAATCAAACAATCAGCTACCTCAATCAAACTTACGACTGTGAATTAGAGATCGATGCTACATCATCAAGGAATTTTCATTGCCGAAACTCTTCAGGCACCTCTGCTTTTATTCTCAATTTAACCAACTACAACTACATGAGATACGTCGATTTATTTTCACCGTCAAACAATTTTGACACCTCAGTTGTTCAAATTGAGATTGGGAATTGTAAAAATTAGATATCAGAACCCTTGGGAATCAGCGGCCTCTTCTCTTACGGTATCAACCCCACCCAATAATTGGCGATTTAAACCGATGCGCTTAAACCAATAATGCAGACCTAGTTCATCTGTAAAACCCATACCTCCATGTACTTCTGTTGAAGTTTTAGCTATGGAAGATGCCACATCAGAGACATGCGCCTTTGAGTGTGAAGCCATTAGATTGGACTCTTCAGGAAGATGATCCATAGAATGGGCGGCATACCAAATTAATGAATAACAAGGCTCTAGATCAGCTGCCATTTGTGCACACATATGTTTAACAGCCTGAAAACTGCCTATCACCCTACCAAATTGTTTTCGTTGCATTGAATACTCAACCGCTTTATTAATCATCACTTGAGCTGCGCCAACTGAATCAGCAGCAATCATTAATCGCCCAAGATCCACTAACCTTTGAGTGTTGCTAGATTGGTTGTCAGAAGAGCCCAATTGTTCGGCAATGACGTTGTTCATTTTTAACTCAACCACTGCTGATGTTTTGTCAACGGTGGTTAAATTAATGATTTCTAGTCCTGGGTCATTGGATTCAATTATGGAAAGGACACCTGATGTGTCGCTAATCAGAAAGTGTGTGGCCATATCGGAATCAATCACAAAAAGCGCTCTGCCATTGATCTGCCCATTATCAAAAACAATTTCAGCTTCGTCTCTAGAGGCTATGAATTCAGTTAGTCCAACCCCGAACCTGATTTTTGCCGCAGCGATACCTGGTAAATATTTTTCTTTTTGATGATCATTACCTGCTTGAAGAATGGCAAATGGAGCCAAGACGTAAGACCCGATAAATGGACTCGGTGCTACACCAGCACCAAGACTTTGTGAGACAGCGGTTGCAAATAATAAATCCAGACCAAGCCCTCCGTATTGTTCCGGTATTATTAAACCGTTAATACCAAGTTCCAACAGACCTTGATGTATGGTCTTAGGAAAATTGGGGAGATCACCTTTGTTGTAAAGCTTGATATTGTCTATTGTTGCTTCATCCTCAAGAAATTTACCGATACTCTCTTGAAAGGATTGCTGCTCTTCAGATAGTCCAAAATACATATTATGCTTCCCTTGCTTTTGGTTCTTTAGGCATACCGAGACCTCTTTCGGAGATAATATTTTTTTGAATTTGGCTTGTACCTCCCCCAATAATCAAACCGAGATAATACATGTAAGCGTATTGCCAGCCTCCTCCATTCCTGAGATGAGGACTTTCTTCATAAAGAGTTCCTAGTTCTCCCATGACATCAATGGCTAATGATTCCAACTCGTATCTCATTTCTGTTCCGTAGAGTTTTACAATCATAGTGGCTAATGCAACCTCCTGACCTTTATTTAATCTTGCCGATAATAGTCTCAGACCATGAGCTTTAAGCGCCAAGACCTTGCCTTGAATTTTCATTAACCGATCTCTAAAGACAGGTTTATCGATCACCCGATGTCCATCAATGGTCTCGGTCTTCATTAATTCAACAAGTTTATTAAATCTGGAAACCATTTTCGCCGGATCACCCAAGGATCCACGTTCATGAACAAGAGTTTTATTTGCCACCAACCACCCCTGACCTCGTTCGCCGACAATATTTGTAGCTGGGATTCGAACATCAGTGAAAAAGACCTCATTAAAACCAGCGTCTAAAGTCATATCAACCAACGGCCTGATCTCAATACCGGGAGTGTCCATTGGGATCAACAGATAACTAATCCCTTTATGCTTCGGCGCATCTGGTTCTGTTCGAACTAAGCAAAACATCATCTGGGCGTATTTTGCTGTGCTTGTCCATATTTTTTGACCATTAATAACCCATTCATCACCATCAAGAACCCCTTTGGTTTGCAAGCTGGCGAGATCACTACCTGCATTGGGTTCCGAGTAACCCTGGCACCAAATCTCATCCAAGTGAAGTGCCGGCTTAATGTATCGTTGCTTTTGTTCATCTGTGCCCATATCCAGAAGTGTTGGTACCAAAAAATCTACGCCTTGACCGCCAGCACCATCTGGAATTTTAGCTTTTGAGAATTCTTCATTAATGATGCTATTCTTAACAATATCTAAGGCTCCCCCGTAACCTCCGTATTCTTTAGGTATGTGGCGAGCAAAGTATCCGTTCTCAATGAGAATCTTTTGCCACTCTTGAGCCGATATCTTTAAATCATCATCGTTATTGTTATTCGTAGCTTCCAGATACTGAAACAAACTTCCAGTTACCTGGACACCTTTGTAACGATCGCAAAAGCTCCTAACGTCATTTCTAAAAGCATCGTATTCAGTTCCAAAATCAAGATTCATCGTCGTCTCCAACCCAATCGGGCTGTCTTTTCTCTAAAAACGCACCAATGCCTTCTTTAGCATCCTCGGACTCTAGGCACTCTTTCAACTGCTCTCTAAGATAAGGCAGAGCTTCATCAAAAGCCATGCGGTCTTGTTCGTTGTATGCTCTTAATCCCATTTGCATGGTATTAGGAGGAAGCTTGGAGAATGCCTTAGCCAACTCTTCAACTAAGTTATCGAGATTATCCAATGAGGTCGCCTGATTGATAAGGCCGTATTGTTCAGCAGTCTGGGCATCTATTGATTCACCTCGCATTATAAAATCAAGCCCTTGTCGCTTTGGCATCACTCTAAATAGACCGCCCATAACCATAAATGGCCAAATACCTCTTTTGATTTCAGGAGCAGCAAAAATAGCATGATCAGCCGCAATTGCGTGAGTCGAATTAGTTATCATCATTAAAGCCCCTGCAAAAACATTACCCTGAATTTTACAAATGGTTGGTTTGTTTAAATTTCTGATCAATAAACTAATATCCTCGACATCTCCTAACTTAGGGACACTGGATTCATTATCGACAGATCCTCCTGACATACCCTTTAAATCTCCACCTGCACAAAATGTGTCGCCGTTTGCTTGGATAACCACGACACGAATCACAGCATTTTCTGAAGCATACTTTAAGGCGTATATTATTTCGTTGGACATAGCGTCATTAATAGCGTTCTTTTTATCAGGACGATTGAGAGTGATAGTGAGTATATGTTTCGAAATCTCGATTTGAGTAGCGTCAAGTTTATAATCTTTCGGGTCGTTTAATTTTTTATTTATCATCTTAGTCCTTGATAAGTTGTTTTGGGATTGTTACTTTTTTAGCTCTGAGGTATTCCCCAAGTGACTTTGCTAATGCATCAACTTTCGTATTAGATGACGCACCGTCACCTAAAATTCCATGGATATAGAAATTAACGGCCCTAATGTTTGGAAAGTCATAACGATCAATGTCATATTCTTCAAGATCTTTGAGTAACTCTTTGAGCTTACCAACAGTTAAATAATGGAATAGAAATGAATAAGCGTCGTCAGTTTTAACCCAAACCCCTAAATTGGCACAGCCTCCTTTATCGCCTGATCGAGCACCAACTAATCGACCAAAGAAGATTTCCTCTTCATCTGCACTCTCATAATGGGCTATATCAGGTGTATCAAAACTAAACTTTTGAGACACAAGATTCATTTGATTGGTTGGAGTAATTTCAATTCTTTTATTATCAATATTCACTATTTCTTTAACAAATCTAGAATCAATCATAGTTGGCCAGTAAAGTATAAAAGGTGTTCCAGAACCTATGGAATCCTTAGAAAACCATCCAGGATAATTTGCCAAAGCTAGTTCTACAACTTTAGCAGTAAAAATACGACCTACAACTTTAGCGTCCTTCGATTTAACTGTTACTCTTAACAGAGCCATTGCCTCTTCATGAGATGAAGGGTCTTCCTTATCCTGTCGATGTAATTGTACATCCACCTCATCAAATTGATCCCTACCTCCCAGAAGATCAAATAAAGCTTCGGTAAAAATCTCAGCTTTCTCTTTGATATCCAAGCCTGTAAGAATTAATTCCATGCCGTTTCTAAAACCACCTGATAGGTTGATACAAACCTTATGAGTTGCAGGTGGTTCTGATCCTTTGCAGCCGTTTATTGAAACCCTATTATCTCCAACTTGCTCTATCTTTAAGGTGTCAAAATGTGCTGTTACATCTGGATTTAGGTATTCCGTAGAACCGATCTCATATAAAAGTTGTGCCGTTACAGTCCCAACTGAAACCAAGCCGCCTGTGTCTTTATGTTTTGTGATAACGGATGAACCGTCTTCATGGATTTCTGCGATTGGATAACCAATATTCTTGAAGGTTTCTACTTCTTCAAAAAAGGCATAGTTTCCTCCTGTTGCCTGAGCACCGCATTCAATGATGTGGCCAGCTGCTAAGGCACCTGCTAACTGATCGTAGTCGTCTCTTTGCCAATTGAATTTCCATGCTGCCGGACCTATAACCACAGAAGCATCGGTAACACGAGGGCAAATAACAATATCCGCACCCCGATCCAACGCCTCTTTAATGCCCCAAGCGCCTAAGTAAGTGTTGGCAGTTAAAACTTTATGTCCTGAATCTTTTAATGAGATCTGTCGATCGATATTGATAAATTTTTCACCTTGATTTTGTAGCTCCTCAAGATCATTAACTATATTATCGCCTTCAATATACGCCACCTTGCTAGTAATATTCATTTCATTGAGAATATTTTGCACTTCGTTGCTCATTGATTTTGGGTTTAAGCCGCCAGCATTAACAACTATCTTTATTTCATTATCGTGGCATGTCTTGGCTATTTCTCTTAATTGTTTAAGAAATGTTGCAACGTAACCTTTATCTTGACCTCTTTGAAGCATTTGCCCGTAGAGAATACCCATTGTTAATTCTGCAAGATAATCTCCTGTTAAAACATCGATAGGGCCACCTTCCACCAGCTCTTTTGCTGCCGATAACTTATCGCCATAATAACCGCTGCAATTCGCGATCCTAATTAGATTCTTACTCACTGTTTCTCCTTCGATAACCCTCTAATGATTAGATCAGTTATCATATTTGCAGAAGCCTCAGGCGATTGATTTAATTGCATAACAATTTCGGGTTTAGAGTACTCTTGGGCAATTCCGCCTAGAATCATCGCCACCGCTTGAGAGTCAATCAATTCAATTTCTTTTGCTTTAATGGCTTCTTGAAGTAATTTATTGATTTGTCGTATGTAGGCGTTTTGATGAAAATCAATCATCTGTTGTGCCCCTCTAATTTTTCTTAGATCCACTTCAAACTTTTTAGTCTTAGGGCCAACCGCCTCATTACCTATTTCAGTGAAGATTCTGAGCTTATTCAACGGCGATGAAACGTCTTTTATCGCAGAAAAGGCTTGCTTAGCGGTGTTGGTTAAGATTCGATCGATCGTTGAAATAATAAGCTCTTCCTTGCTCGGTGCAATTTCATACAAAGTTCTAAGGGATACTTTAAGGGTGGATGCAATATCTGACATAGTCTGATTGGCAATGCCAGACTCAAGAAGTTTTTCAAAATTCTCCATAACCTCGATATGTTTTTCAGTTAACTCAACTTGTTTGGTTTTTGATATGGTCTGGGTCATTATTTGTTGTCCCCTGATTCAAGAATTAATAGATTGGCACCGAGATCTACTTGGTCGCCGACCTTAATAAAGATCTCATCGACTATTCCATCCTGATCAGCAGAAATAGCATGGTTCATCTTCATCGCTTCAATGACCACCAATTCATCACCCATTGCTACTTTCTGTCCTTGTTTTACATTCACTTCAATAACTTTCCCCGGCATAGGAGAAACAAGAGAACCTTCAGGAGTTTTTGTGCTTGAAGACTGGAATCGAGGTAGGATCTTCAATACTTTGGAGCCACGTTGATGGGTTATGAGTATCAAGTCTTCATCTTTCGTAATGTTATATTTACAGCGAAAGCCATTGATTTCAATATCAATAGAATCAATACTCCAAGCATGGACAATAGCAATTGCCCCGTCAGAGGTTTTAAATGAACTATCTCTGAGTCGTTTATATTGAGTTTCAAATTCATCACCGTCAATTTCAAAGGAAATTCTTTGATTTGGTAACCTTGCGTTGTGCCAACCAGAAGGAATATTTTTTAAAACAGTCGCGGTCCTTCGGTTTAGCTCTTGAAGCCAAAGAGCAGCAGAAATTGTGGTTAATTTTCGCTCTGATTCAGAGAGTATAAATTGCCCTTCCGGTTGGTACAATTCAATAAAATCAGTGGTGGTATTTCCGGCAATAAAGTCTTTACTCCTGAGTATATTGCTTAAAAAACCAATGTTATTGGTAAAGCCTCCAAAATGAGTTTTTTCAAGGCCTGCGGCGAGTTTTTCAGAAGCCTCTTGCCGGGTGGATCCATAAGAAATAACTTTTGCCAACATGGGATCAAAGTCGGTTCCTATTTGCATGCCAGCTTCTACGCCAGTGTCCCATCTTAATGCCCTATTATTTTGGTGATTATCAGCTATTAATTTTCCAGTCGAAGGAAGAAAATCATTTGCAGGATCTTCGGCATATATTCTTGCCTCTATCGAGTGACCAGTAAATGTTATATCTTCTTGTGTTAATTTTAATGCCTCACCTTTGGCAATACGAATTTGTTCTTTAACTATATCGATACCGGTAATCATTTCAGTGACAGGGTGTTCAACTTGTAGACGTGTGTTCATCTCAAGAAACCAAAACTCGTTGGTTTTATCATCAAATAAGAACTCGATGGTTCCTGCTGATTCATAATTAATTTGTTTTGCTAGTGCGATTGCAGAACTGGTTAATTGATCCCTTATATCAGCGCTTAATCTAAGCGAGGGCGCCTCTTCAATAATCTTCTGGTGTCGACGTTGGATTGAACATTCCCTCTCGCCTAAGTGGATAATGTTACCCTTTTTATCGCCTAAAATTTGGACCTCAATATGTCTAGAGCTCTCAACGTATCTTTCGATAAAGATTCTGTCATCACCAAACGCATTCTTAGCTTCTTGTTTTGCAAGTCTTATGGCATCTTTAAGCTCTTTCTTTTGATAAACAATTCTCATGCCCTTGCCGCCTCCGCCAGCAGCGGCTTTGATGAGTAATGGATAGCCTATTTTGCTTGCAGACTTTTCTGTTTTTACCGAAGGTAAGATGGGCAGATTTGCAAGCTTGGCGTATTTTTTTGCTTCAATCTTATCGCCCATAATACTTATTGCTTTAGGAGAGGGGCCAATCCATAAGAGACCTTTCTTTTTAATTAGTAATGGGAAATCTGGGTTCTCTGACAAAAAACCATAGCCGGGATGAATTGCATCTGATCCAGTTTCCTTAGCCGCTTTAACAATTGCTGCACTATCAAGATAAGATGTGTCTATTCGGACAGCTTGATCTGCTTCTTTCACATAAGGAGAATCCTTATCAGAATTGGTGTAGATTGCCACGGCAGAAAGATTAGAGTCATGAGCTGATCTAATAATTCTTGAAGCAATTTCACCTCGATTAGCGACTAATATTCGTCTCAATTCACTCATAATCTAAATACGCCAAAAGCCTCTGTGCCTTTAATGGGTCGATTCCTTACGACAGATAAACAAATTCCCAAAATAGTTCTCGTGTCCCTTGGATCTATAATTCCGTCATCACTAATTAACCCACTTGCCTCTAGGGCTTCAGAACCTTTATCTTGAAGTTTTTCGACAGCTTCAGTAAATTTTTTATCTTCCTCTTCATCAAATTTTTCTCCTTTTTTCCATGCTTTCGCTCTTCTAACCATGGACATCACTCCGGCAATTTGCTTGCCGCCCATTACCGCAATCTTTGCAGAAGGCCAGATAAAAGTGAATCGGTTGTTAAATGCCCTGCCTGACATCGCATAGGTTCCTGCTCCATATGAAGCCCCTAAAATAATGGTTATATGAGGTACTGTTGAATTTGAGACAGCATTAATCATCTGGGAACCTTTTTTTACAATACCGTCTCTTTCAAACTCTTTACCGACGAGGAATCCAGTTACATTTTGAAGAAAAATAATTGGGGTATCTATCTTGTTGCACAATTGGATAAAGTGAGCTGCCTTTTGTGCGGAATCTGGGTATATAGCACCGTTGTTTCCAATAATTCCAACTGGGTAACCGTGAACATTAGCCCATCCACAAACTATTGTTGAACCAAATAATGGCTTAAACTCTTCAAATCTTGAACCATCCACAAATCTAGCTATTGCTTCTCTTATGTCGAAAGGTGTCTTAAGGTCTTTACTGACCAAGCCAAGCAGTTCTTCGCTATCGTATATGGGTTCTTCGAATACCTCCTCTGACTGCGGTTCACTCTTTTTCCAATTGAGATGGGACACCACTTCTCTGCAAAGCCTTAATGCATCCATTTCATCTTCGGCCAGATAATCAGATAGTCCTGAAACCTCTGAGTGCATTTGTGCCCCACCAAGTGTTTCATCATTTGAAATTTCACCAGTGGCCATTTTGACTAAGGGTGGCCCGGCTAGGAAAACTTTTGATTGATCACGAATAAATATATTGTAATCAGACATTCCTGGTTGATAGGCTCCTCCAGCAGTGGATGAACCAAAAACAACAGCAATGGTTGGTATTCTCATTTTTGATAGTTCTGTCATTTCATAGAACCATCTTCCTGTTTCAGCAAAATGTCCTTCGCCAATATTCCATGGTTTCTTGTCCGATGTGGGGTCAACTCTCAAGTCAGCTCCAGCTGATTCAACAAAACTTATGTAAGGGATACCATTGTCTCTTGCGATTTCTATACATCTACCCCACTTCTTTGCAGCGTATGGCGTCAGTGCCCCAGCGAGAACAGTGGGATCATTGCCAAATATTACGCATTCAACACCCGCTATTACCCCTATTCCTGCAACTGTTCCACCTCCAATGGTGTAGTCTGAATCATAAGCAGCTAAAGGGCTAATCTCCAGAAACGGGGTGTCAGGGTCCAAGACATTAAAAATTCGATCTCGAATTGACATCTTGCCTTTCTTTGCAAGTCGTTCATGATGATAAGAACCTCCACCCGCTTCTGCAAGGTCAAGTAAATCATCAATATCACTGAGCTTTTTCTTGAGTTCTTTATAGTTGTTTTTATAAATTGATGAACTCGTATCTAGGCGAGATACTAATTGTTCTTTTATTTTTTTTAGTTCCATTAAAAAGATAGGTTCTGGTAATATTATTGACAAAACATTACCAAAGATAATATTCTAATACAAATAAATGAAAGAAATAATTTCAGCAATAACAAATGAAATGAAGACTCTAAATGAGTTAGTGGTTTCATTAAGCGAAGACGATTGGTTATCACCTACTGGCTTTAAAGATTGGTCTAGTGAATTAATTATCTCGCACTTGTATTATTTTGACTTAATGACGATTTATTCCGTTAATAAGCCGGAGAAATTTAACGAGGAAGCCCAATTTATATTCACAGCATTTTCGAAAGAACAAAAGTCCTTGAAGAGAGCAATGATTATTCTCGAACGACTTAAAACATCAGGAAGAAAAGAATTAATTGATGGGTGGTTAAGATCAAATGATCTTATGTGCGAAATTTTTGTAAAGACAGATCCAAAAACTCGATGCAAATGGTTTGGTCCTGACATGGGCGCTAGAATGTTTATGACCGCTCGATATATGGAAATCTGGTCACATGCCCAAGCGATCTATGATCTAAAAGGAGAAACTAGAATTTATAATGACGATATTAAAAACATCGTTAATATTGGTATTAAAACATTTGAATGGACCTATATTAATAGGAAATTAGAAGTCCCCAAACAAAAACCGTACATTGTTCTCAATTCTCCATCTAACAAGCAATGGGAATGGAATGAACCCTCAGAGGACAATTCAATTTATGGTTTAGCTAGTGATTTTTGTCATGTTGTCACGCAAAATAGGAATGTCTTAGACACT
>CAZLQT010000023.1:5415-17692 GCA_964561815.1 uncultured Woeseia sp. | reverse complement strand
AAGTTTTTGAGGTCGCATAAGAATACTATACTATTGCTATTCTTTATTTTCCTCGCTATCTCCTTCAGCAGTCTCCTCTCCTGCTCCTTCGGCTCCTTCGGCTCCTTCGGCTCCTTCTTCAGCTCCTTCGACTCCTTCTTCAAGTCCTTCCTCATCAACTTCAGGCTCTATCTCTTCTTCAGCAATTCTAAGAAGTCTAACAGCAACGATTGGCTCGTTAGCAGGTTCATCTTGAGTAAGCAGAGGTATTTCAACACCTTCAGGTAGAACGATATCTTCCAAATAAAGCATATCATCTAATTTTAGGTCTATTACATCCACCTCAAGTTTTTCTGGAAGGTCCTTAGGCAGACAGCTAACCTCTATCTCATTCATTAAAGGTGTCACTGTTCCGCCCTCAAGTTTTACACCTTCTGCCATGTCTTCATTCAAAAACTGTAGAGGTATAGAAACTCGGATTACCACATCAGACTTAACCCGTTGGAGATCGAGATGAATTATTTGTCGTTTAGAAGGGTGCACTTGAACATTTTTAATAAGCACAGACTCTTCCTTGTCATCAATCTTTATATTTAAAATACTATTAAGAAAACTTTCATTAGCTAATTTTCTAAGAAGTTGATTATGGTCAATCGCTAGGTTTAGGGTCTCTTTTTCAGCGCCATAAATCACTGCGGGCACCATACCTGCATGCCTCATTCGCCTTGAATGAGAGGTGCCTGATTTATCTCTTGATTCAGCAATTAAATCTATGTCATTAGCCATAATTTTCTCTTATTAGAATCTATATTATCTTTAAAATGGTGGGAAATAATAACCGATGTTGTAGAGTGTGGCTAGTGAAAAATACTTCTATATATTAGTCTAATCAGCATAGAGTGAACTTACAGACTCGTCATCAACCATTCTCTGGATCGTTTCACCCAATAACTCTGCTATGGATAGCTGTCTAATTTTACCAATTGCTTGAGCCTCCTCTGATAGAGGTATTGTATCTGTAACTACAAGTTCATCTAAATTTGACTCTTTAATTCTTTCAATCGCAGGACCAGATAAGACAGGGTGTGCTGCATACGCTACAGTTTGAGTAGCTCCCTTATCCTTAAGAGCAGTGGCTGCGTTACACAATGTTCCTGCTGTATCAACCATATCATCGAATAAGATCGCGGTTTTACCGTCGACATCTCCAATAATATTCATGACTTCGGATTTATTAGCTGCTTCTCTTCTTTTGTCAATAATAGCTAAGCCTGCATTATCAAGGCGTCTTGCTATTGCTCTAGCGCGTAACACACCTCCTACATCTGGAGAAACAATTACTGGCTCATCATATCTCTGTCTCCATATATCGCTTAGGAGCACTTGCGATGAATAGATATTATCTACAGGAATTGAGAAAAAACCTTCTATCTGATCCGCATGAAGATCAACAGTAATTAATCTTTCTATACCTGAAGTTTCTATTAAGTCAGCTACAAGTTTTGCTGATACGGGGCCGCGTGTATTTCTCGGTCTCCGATCTTGTCTTGAGTAGCCAAAATAAGGTATCACTGCTGAAATTGATTTTGCTGACGCTCTTTTGCAGGCATCAGCCATCAATAAAAGTTGCATCAGATGCTCATTGGCTGGTTCATAAGTGGATTGCATCAGAAAGATATCCATCCCTCTGATGTTTTCTGAGATTTCTATACTGGTCTCTGAATCACTAAACTGCCCCACTTGTATCCAACCAAGAGGTTGATTGAGATAACGCCCTATTAAGTTGCCCAGTGCGCTAGAGGCTGGGCCAGCAAATAAAATTAATTTATCTCTATTCATCTTACTATTTATCCATTTTTGCTTTATTAATCATATATTTTCTGGCTGGGGTGGCAGGATTCGAACCTGCGAATCACGGGATCAAAACCCGTTGCCTTACCGCTTGGCTACACCCCATTATAAATCTTTTATTACAATTGAGTCATTCTGAAGTTGCTTGATTACACTGTCAAGTTAAGGCTCTGAATTATTCATACTTTTTCAAACAATTTTAAAGAAAATGTTATTTCATATAATTCATTTGAAACTATAACTTTCTTTGGTATGGAAAAATTGTCAAAATTTATATACGTTTCATAATCTACTCTATGATTGGGAATGACTATTGATTCGAGCCTACCATATTGATTAAAAATCAGTTCCTCTGTCGGCAAGAGAGAGATTTTAGCTAATAATAGTGTGGTTAAATCAAAGTTTAGGGATTCTATTATTTTTAACTGTTTGCTTGATAGACTTAAATTTGAAGTCTTAAAGATCTCTGACAAATAATTAGACTCTGATGAAAGGATAGTTCTTCCAAAAAAATCAGTTAACAAAATATAGTTTTCAGTCTTTTCATGAACTATCTTGTAATTACCCAAAAAATTGTCCTCTTTACTTTTTAGAGAAACAGCACCGGTCATAGTAAAGGTTTGAATATTTTTAACTTGTCTTTGGTTATTTTCCCAGTTAAATCCTTGATTTTTAAGATGAACGTTAGTGCAACTCATTAGAAATAGTGTCATTAAAAAAACGATGAACATCCATAAATAACGACTCTTTATATGTCTTTTGAGTATAAAATACTCATAGAGATATTTATTTGCACTTATGAAAGATTCAATCATAAATAAACTAACGATTATTAAAGAACAATACCATTCTATTGGAAAACAGCTGTCAGATGAAGCGACGCTAAATAATAATAAGCTGATGGTTGAACTTTCCAAGGAATTCTCAAGAATCGAACCTGTGGTAAGGCTATTCGAAGAATACTTAACCTTAGCAAGTGAGAAAGAGAATGCTGCAGATCTCATTGATGAAAAAGATGGTGAGCTTCAAGCATTGGCTAAAGAAGAAATAGAACTTATAAATAATCAACTGCTCGAAGTAGAAGCACAAATTATGCCCCTTTTACTCACTGATGACCCCAGAGACAACAGTGATATTTACCTAGAAATAAGAGCAGGCACAGGAGGCCAGGAAGCAGCTATTTTCGCAGGTGACATCTTCAGAATGTATGCGAGATTTTGTGAAGAACAGAAATGGTCTGTTGAGATATTAAATCAGAATGAAAGCGGACAAGGAGGATACAAAGAAATTATTGCTCGTGTCTTAGGTCAAGGAGTATTTTCCAAGCTTAAATTTGAATCTGGCACTCATCGTGTTCAGAGAATACCAAAAACTGAGTCACAGGGAAGGATCCATACCTCAGCTTGCACTGTTGCAGTCATACCTGAAGTAGACGAGGTGGATGAAATTGAAATTAACTCAAATGACCTCAGGGTCGATACCTATAGAGCTTCAGGTGCTGGCGGACAACATGTCAATAAAACAGATTCTGCAGTCCGATTGACACATATTCCTACTGGAACTGTGGCAGAGTGCCAAGACAATAGATCTCAACATAAGAATAAAGCTAAAGCCATGAGCCTACTTAAAGCCAGAATCTATGATATGGAACAAAAAAAGATTGCCGATCAACAAGCCGAAGAAAGAAAAATGATGGTTGGAAGCGGAGATAGATCTGAAAGGATAAGAACATATAATTTTCCTCAAGGCAGAGTTACTGATCACAGAATAGGTCTAACCCTATACAACCTTGCAGAAGTGATGGAGGGAGATCTTATGAATCTTATAGAGTCTTTAGCTCAAGAGAACGCAGCTAAACAAATGTCTCAACTAGATGAATAATCAATCAGCAAGAAAAGAATATTATAGTAATGACATCATAGATGAAGCTGCTAGTTATCTATCAACTATTACTAATAGTCCAAAATTAGAATCAGAAATTTTATTAGCAGATCTCCTAAAAAAAGATAGGTTAGATTTTTACAAAAGAAATATCTCCATTGATCATATCTCGTATAAAAAATACCAAAATTTATTATTAGAAAGACAGAAGGGTAAACCCTTAGCGTATCTTACGGGTAAGAAAGAATTTTGGTCATTAGTCTTAGAAGTCAATGAAGCTGTATTAATCCCAAGACCAGAAACAGAATTGCTAGTGGAGAAATGCTTGTCATTTATACCAAAAATTAACAACCCTAATGTTCTGGAGTTGGGTACGGGTTCAGGAGCAATTTCAATTGCATTAGCCAAAGAAAACCCTTTAATTAGATTTACAGCTATTGATATTTCTACTAAAGCTTTAGAAATAGCGAAAAAAAATGCGGTCGATAATCATGTAAATAATATCCTTTTCAAAACATCCAATTGGTTTAGTGAAATTAATGAGGAGTTTAATATTATCGTCAGCAATCCACCTTACGTTGAAAAGGATAAATTAACAAAAGATGAACTAAAAAATCTATATTTTGAACCTGATATTGCCTTATATTCCAAGGATTCTGGGCAATCCGCAATTAATCATATTATTAGAAACAGCCAGGGATATTTAAGACAGAATGGATTACTTCTCTTAGAGCATGCCTATAATCAAAAAGATTTCTGTCAAAAGGAATTAGAACGAAATGGTTATGTCGACATCAAAACATATCATGACTTAAATCAGCTCCCCAGAGTAACCATAGGAAAAAAGATCTAGAGATGACTGAGAGTTTGAGATACATAAGTCACCATAATCTTGAAGATTTTGGTAAGGATGGACAAAAAAAACTATCCAATAGCTCTATCCTAATAATCGGTGTTGGTGGTCTTGGTTCAGCCACAAGTCTTTATCTCACGGTATCAGGAATAAGGAAATTAACATTGGTTGACTTTGATTCTGTCGATGAATCTAACCTTTCAAGACAAATATTATTCCAACAAACAGATATAGGAATGAATAAAGCTATAGTTGCCAAAGAAAAACTTAAAACTTTCAATGAAGGTACCCTGATTGAAGCAATTGAAAAAAGACTCGATGAAGATGAACTAAGAGAATTTATTAAAGATTCTGATCTAGTTATTGACGCTACAGACAACCTTGAATCAAGGTTAATGATAAATCAAATTACTTATGAGGAACGAAAACCACTTTGTATAGGGGCAGCAATTCGTTATGAAGGCCATCTAATTACAATCTTAAATAAGGATAAAGATGAAAGTTGTCTAAATTGCCTCTATACCGAACGAGATGAGACTCTTTTGAACTGTGATGGCATAGGAGTGCTTTCTCCTGTTGTAGGAATTATGGGTTCAATGATGGCTATGGAGTGCATAAAAACAATATCAGGACTAAACAAAGGTCAAAAAAATATCGTTTCGGTCTTTGATTTTAAAAATAATATCTATGACAGAATTAATCTTGAAAAACGTGTAAATTGTGATATATGTTCTTAGATCTCCTTAGATTATGTATCTATCTTCGTCGATCTCCTTAATATGAATTAACTTATTTTGATAACTCTTCTTTCATTAAATCATTAACCAGCTTAGGATTTGCTTTTCCTTTGGTCTTTTGCATAACTTTACCAATTAAGAAACCAAGTACCTGCTCTTTACCTGATAAATACTGCTTCTTTTGTTCATGATTTTCTTCTATTACTTCAAGAACTACTGACTTAATCTGATCTTCATCAGTAATTTGTTGCAACCCTTGGTCTTCTATAAGATCGTCAACGGAGAAATTGCCTTCTTTGAGTTGATTGAGTATATCTTTGGCAATTTTTGAGGATATTGTACCGTCATCAAGTCTTTCTACTAATTGAGCAAGAGACTGGGGTGCAATTTCCAGATCATTTATCTCAATATTCTCTTTATTGATAATTGCCATAATCTCTGTGAGTAACAAATTTGCCAAGAGTTGTGGATTTCCATTGTAAGTTTCAAGTGATTCTTCAAAGTACTCAATGAGATCTATATTTCTAGTTATCTCATAAGCATCCTCTTTCTTTATAGAAAGTTGATTGGTATATCGCTCTAATTTCTCTTCAAGTTTCTCAGGTAGTGAGGAGGCAATTGTTTCTATCAAACTTGAGTCTATATTTACTGGAAGCAAATCTGGATCGGGGAAATACCTGTAATCATTTGCCTCTTCTTTGCTTCTCATAGACCTGGTTTCATCACGATCTGCGTCGTAAAGACGTGTTTCTTGAATGACTTCATTTCCATCTTCTAAAAGTTCTTTCTGTCTTTCAATCTCGTAATTAATGGCATTCTCAATAAACCTAAATGAGTTTATATTTTTTATTTCTGCTCTAGTCCCTAGTTTCTTTTCACCCTCAGGTCTTAATGAAACATTGGCATCACATCTAAATGAACCTTCCTGCATATTGCCATCTGATATTTTGAGATAACGAACCAACTGATGCATTTTTTGCATATAAAGAGATGCTTCTTTGGCTGAGCTAAGCTCTGGTTCTGAAACAATTTCAAGAAGCGGTGTCCCTGCTCGATTAAGATCAATAGCTGTTTCATTATCAAACATATCATGTATAGACTTTCCTGCATCTTCTTCTAAATGTGCTCGCGTGACGCCAATTCTTTTCTCTGTCCGATCATCTAGTCTTATGGTCAATGATCCCTCTGAAACTATGGGTAGCTCATATTGACTAATCTGATATCCCTTAGGTAAATCAGGATAGAAATAGTTTTTTCTAGCAAAAATAGACCTTTCAGCAATGCTGGCGTCTATAGCCAATCCAAACTTTATTGCCATCATAACAGCCTCTTTGTTTAAGACAGGTAATACCCCTGGATAGCCCAAATCCACTAGTGATGTATTTGTATTTTGTTCGCTACCGTAAGCTGTTGATGCGCCAGAGAATATTTTACTCTTAGTAGATAACTGAACATGGATCTCAAGGCCAATTACTGTCTCCCAATTCATTTATTAACCTCATTAATCATTTCAGGTTGTTGAAGATGCCAATCAGTTTCTAATTGATACTTATGAGTGAAATTTAAGAGTTGATGTTCCTGGAAATGTGGTGAGATTATCTGCATTCCATATGGAAGATTATCAGCAAATCCAATAGGGTGTGATATTGCTGGTAGTCCAGACAGATTTGAGGAAATGGTATAGATATCATTCATATACATACTTACAGGATCGTCTATTTTTTCACCAAGTCTGAATGCTGAAGTTTGGGTAGTAGGGCCCATAATGGCATCAACGTCATTAAAAGCTTCTAAGAAGTCCTTATTGATTAATTGCCTGACTTTTTGTGCCTTAAGATAATAAGCATCATAATAGCCAGCAGAAAGAACGTATGTTCCAGTAATAATTCTTCTCTTAACTTCTTGGCCGAACCCTTCCTGTCTATTTGATTTATAGAATTCATCTAAATTGTCTGTTCTATCAGAACGATGGCCAAACCTAATGCCATCATATCTTGCTAGATTTGATGAGCATTCAGCTGGAGCTACCACATAATATGTCGGCACAGAATACTTAATATTTGGCAAGCTAATCTCTTTGAGGCTTACACCCATATTCTCATACACTTTCAAACACTCAGAAATTAGATCTTGATACTTAGCTCCTAGGCTTCCATCAAAGAATTCTTTTGGCAATCCCACAGTTTTACCTGATAGATCGTCGTTGATAAATTTAGAATAGTTTGGAACTTCTTCGGCTGATGAGGTTGAGTCATTTGGATCAAAACCTGCCATTAATTCTAGGAAAATAGCTGCATCCTCGGCTGTGATTGATAAGAGACCTGCTTGATCAAGACTTGAGGCAAAAGCTATCATCCCATACCTAGAACATCTTCCATAGGTCGGCTTTAATCCGGTTATTCCTGTAAATGCAGCAGGTTGTCTGATAGATCCACCAGTATCTGTGCCTAAAGCAATTGGAGCTATACCTGCAGCGACTGCAGCAGCTGATCCACCTGATGAACCTCCAGGCGTTCTTAAAGTATCCCATGGATTCTTAACTTCTCCAAAGAAACTAGTCTCATTAGATGAACCCATTGCAAACTCATCCATATTTGTCTTGCCTAAAAGATTAACGCCGCTGTCTTTTAACTTCTTAACCACCGTTGCATCGTATGGAGGTATAAAGTCCTCCAACATTTTTGAGCCACAGGTGGTTTGAATCCCCTCGGTACAAAAAATATCTTTAACAGCGTAAGGTATTCCGGCTAAAGGTTTATCATCGTTTGTTTTTTTAGTTTTAGAATCTAAGTTACTACTTGTCTTAGAGATATATGCGTTTATTCTAGGATTGATTTCATCGATCCTGGTTTGATAGATTTCGTTTATCTCTTCAGAGCTAGCTTCACCTGAGCTAATCATTTCCTGCAATTGCTTTACTGTATAGCGCTGCATTTTATTCAATCACTTTGGGTACTTTATAAAAACCACTTTCTGTGTGTTCTGTATTTTTTTGGTACTCCTCTCTTTGATTGATTTCGGAAACCTCATCTACCCTTAATCGTTGTGACATGTCTAGGGGGTGAGCCATTGGAGTAATATCTTCAGCTTCTACTTCCTGAAGTTCTTCAATCATTTTTAGAATAGATTGCATTTGCTCTAGAAAAACAGCTTTTTCATCTTCTTCCAACTTAAGCTTTGAAAGATTACACAGATGCTCTATGTCAGACTTATTGATACTCATAACTAAGGACTAAAAAATATATAGCTCATGATAACTTCCTGTTGCTCAAAATCCTACTCGTTGTTAGAGTATGCTGTCTACCAAACTTTTTTTTAAGCAATTAATAATGATAAAAAACATTATAGGATACTTTTCCAATGATCTTTCAATAGATCTAGGGACAGCGAATACACTTGTCTATGCTAGAGGCAAGGGAGTTGTTCTAAATGAACCGTCGGTAGTAGCGCTAAGAAGCGAAAATGGAAGACCAACAAAAACAGTTGTTGCTGTTGGAACTGATGCGAAAGCGATGCTTGGAAGAACGCCGGGAAGTATAGAAGCTATTAGACCATTAAAAGACGGAGTAATTGCAGACTTCATAGTTACTGAAGCTATGCTTCAAGCGTTTATAAAAAAAGCCCATGGAGGAAGATTCTTCAGACCAAACCCAAGAGTTTTAGTTTGTGTACCATATGGTTCGACTCAAGTTGAACGTCGAGCGATCAGAGAATCTGCAGAAGGTGCTGGGGCCAGAAAAGTCTTTTTAATCGAAGAACCTATGGCTGCTGCCATTGGTGCTGGTCTTCCAGTTCATGAGGCTAAAGGATCAATGGTAGTTGATATTGGTGGCGGAACATCAGAGATAGCTGTTATTTCTTTGAACGGAATTGTCTATGGAAATTCCGTAAAGATAGGCGGGGATACCTTTGATGAATCTATAATTAACTTTATAAGAAGAAATTATGGAATATTAATAGGTGAAGCCACAGCTGAAAAAATTAAGCATGAGATTGGTAGCGCATATCCTGGGGATGCGGTAAGTGAAATCTCTGTTAAAGGAAGAAATTTATCGGAAGGTGTACCAAGAACATTCACCCTTAACAGTAATGAGATCCTAGATGCACTCCAGGAACCACTCCAATCTATCGCTAATGCCCTTAAGTCTGCCTTAGAACAAACACCACCTGAATTAGGCTCAGATATTGCTGAGCGCGGCATCGTCCTTACAGGTGGAGGAGCCCTACTAAATAATATAGAAAAACTGCTGGCTGAAGAAACGGGTCTCCCTGTTCTTCTTGCAGATAATCCATTGACCTGTGTTGCAAGAGGTGGTGGTAAAATTATTGAAATATTTGATCAGAAAGGCACAGACATTTTTGATTTGAATTGATTGCCTTCAGAATCAATAATAACGGACGAGAACAAACATGCCGTTAAACCCACAACAAAGAATAAACAGGTTTGAAAAAAACTACTCGTCTTACAGGCTAATAATAGTGATTATTTTGTCCTGTGTTTTGATGTACCAAGATTATCAGGGAACTTACACAGTAAAATTAAGAAGTTATCTCTCGGCATCACTTTACCCGATTCAATATCTGATAAATTTACCTAATAATCTTCGGGAAAACTTCTATGAGAATTTTTTAATCAGAGAACAAATCATCAGTCAGAACCAAAAATTAAAAGAAGAAAATCTGAATCTCAAATCCCAAATGCAACAGATTTATAGGTTGGAATCTGAAAATAAAAGACTTTACGAATTAATTGATTCAAAACCGAAAACAGAGAATACGTATTTATTTGCAGATATTATTTCGACGAGTAAAACTTTATATAAACATCAAATTCTTATTAATCGCGGAAGCAGAGACGGCATTGAATTAGGGTCATCTATTGTAAATGCAGACGGAATTGTTGGGCATGTAATACGAGATCAGATCTTTGCCTCAGAAGTCTTGCTAATCAGCGATCTAGAGCATGCTATACCGGTTGAAATAGTTAGAACGGGATTGAGAACCATAGCCGTTGGGACAGGAGAATTCAACAGCCTTAGAATTAACACATTACCTACAAACTCAGACCTAAAAAAAGAAGATATTATTATCACTTCAGGTTTGGGGGGTCGCTATCCTGAAGGCTTTCCAGTAGGAACAGTAAAAGAAATAACGGCTGAAGCTGGCAACCCCTTTTTAGAAGTTGAGATTTTACCTTTTGCTAATTTGAAAACCATAAATGAAGTATGGGTTATACAAACAAATGAATAAGAGTATTAGGAATCTTATTTTTACATGGAGCATCATCATCCTGTCTATTGTATTAACCATTATCCCTGTTCCAGATCTTATAAATTCATTCAGACTTCCATGGTTAATGATGACTGTCATTTATTTCTCTATATTTAATGTTTCTCTAATTGGGGTTCTTTCTGCTTGGTTCGCAGGTTTGATTCTTGATCTGATGACGGGAGGACTAATGGGTGAAAATGCAATGATATTATCTATTATCTCTTATATATCGTATCGATTTAGATTCCAAATAAGGGTTTATCCTATCTGGCAAATTATGGTAGTTGTCTTAATCTTATTGTCACTTGGAGAACTTTTGTCACTTTGGATTCAAGGTGTAAGCGGCACCATGAATATTAGTATTGTAAATTGGATCAATATCTCAATTGCAATAATTATTTGGCCACTCTTCATGGGTTTTATCCAGAAAATGGAATCCGTCTTTCTAGACTAATTAAACATTATGAAATTTAAGTCTTCAAACACACAAGAAACAGAAAAAGAAGTTTTTTTCTCTAGAATTTTATTCTGCTCATTGGTGATATTGATTCTCGCTTCAATAATATTCACACGTTTGTTTTATCTGATGGTTATTGAATCAGATGACTATAAATTAAGGTCTGTAAACAACACCATCAGAACACAATCAGTTCCAGCTTCGAGAGGATTAATTTTTGATAGGAATGGTGACATTCTGGCCAGTAACCAACCAGTGTTCCAATTGGAAATGATTCCTGAGCAAGTGCCTGATATTAATAAAACACTTCAGAACCTCACTGAAATTGGACTGATCTCAAAAAATAATATCGATGAGATAAAGAAACGAATACAAAGAAACTTACAATTTAAAAGTATCGTCCTGAAAAGAAATTTAGATGACAGAGAAGTTGCTATTTTTGCAAATAACCGAATTAACTTTAAGGGCATTGATATTAAATCAAGATTATCGAGGTATTACCCTAAAGGTGAGGCTTTCGCTCACACTCTCGGCTATGTAGGCTCAATCTCAAGTACAGATTACTCACGTTTTGACCCAAGTTTTTACACTGGCAAAGAACAAATTGGTAAGACCTCGATTGAAAGAAACTTTGAATCGTATTTGAGAGGTCAACCCGGTATTCAAAAACTCTTGGTGAATGTTAGAGGGCGAGTTATGGAAACAATCAGTCAAGATGCTTTCCAGCCAGGCAATAATCTGACATTAACTATTGACAGTGATCTACAGGAAGTTGCTTACAAAGCAATGGAGGGTCAGAAGGGAGCCGTAGTTATTCTTGATGCTTCCAATGGTGAAATTTTGGTGATGGTTAGCACACCAAGCTTTGATCCGAATCAGTTAAGTCTTGGGATAACTCAAAATGAATTTAATGCTTTTACCAGAAACAAAGATAAACCCTTATTTAATAGGGCCATAGCAGGGCAATATCCTCCAGGCTCAACGATAAAACCAATGCTCGCCTTAGGCGCTTTAGAGATGGGAATTGTCGAACCTGAGCTTTACATGCCTTGTGAAGGTAAATTCTTACTCCCAAATTATTCTCGACCTTTTAATGATTGGGCAACACATGGTTCAGTTAATGTCGTCAGAGCAATTCAAGCCTCTTGCGATGTATATTTCTATGAAGTAGCAAATGAAATGGGAATTGAAAAGATGAGCCTCTTTTTAAAGAAATTTAATTTAGGATCACCAACAGAGATAGACATT
>CAZLQT010000023.1:0-5315 GCA_964561815.1 uncultured Woeseia sp. | reverse complement strand
TTCCAATACATAGAATCAGAAAAAATTAATCACCTTGAAGACATTAAGGAAGAAAACTGGGATCTTGTTCATCAAGGTATGATTGCTGTTGTCAATGAAAGAAGGGGGACAGCTTACGGGGTCTTTCCTGATAATTCTCCAATTGCTGGAAAAACAGGAAGTTCACAAGTCTTTAGTATAGATAGATCAAGCGATAAGGAAGTCCCGCCAGAACTGAGAGACCATGGACTATTTGTAGGCTATACGCCGTTGGATAAACCTGAAATAATTGTCTCAATAATAGTTGAAAATGGTGGTGGCGGAAGGGTTTCAGCAGCTCCTGTGGCAGAGAAAATATTTAATTCATATATAGAGCGAACTACAACTAATGCAGATTGATCAGTTTAAACTAAAAAATTCCAATGTTATTGCTGACAAAGCTCATATTGATATGCCTCTTCTATCAGCATTCTTAGTAATTTTTCTAATCAGTGGGGTCGCAATATATAGTGCATCTAATGGAAGCATTAACTTTCTAATTGATCATGCTGCAAAAATTCTGGTTTCACTCATAGCAATGCTCATAGCTGCACAGTTAAGCCCTATTGACTATAAAAGGATTGCCCCTTGGCTTTATTTTTTCTGTGTATTACTTTTGGTGCTAGTTTTAGTTATGGGCGAAACACGAAACAACGCAACCCGATGGCTTGATCTCGGTATTACATTTCAACCTTCAGAATTAATGAAGATTGCCATGCCTCTGATGATTGCTAGGTATATCTCTAATGGGACACTTCCGGTACAAAACCTGTCAATTATAATTTCTCTATTTATCGTGCTCTTCCCAACAGTCATGATTTTATTGCAACCTGATTTGGGAACCTCAGTATTAATTGCCTTTTCAGGACTAGTGATTGTTTTTTTATCGGGCATCAAAAAAAGATATTTACTATCAGGGTTAATGATTTTTATTGCAAGCCTGCCTCTCATCTGGAGATACATTCATCCTTTCCAACAAAAAAGAGTTCTAACTTTTTTGGACCCTGAAAAAGATCCGTTAGGGGCTGGTTATCATATTATCCAATCAAAGATTGCCATTGGCTCTGGAGGTCTTTTTGGTAAAGGGTGGATGAACGGCACCCAAGGTCAACTTGACTTTTTACCTGAAACAACAACTGATTTTATCTTTTCCATACTCGCTGAAGAGTTTGGGTTAATTGGAATATCAATTGTTATTGCTATTTATTTATTTATCGTTGCTAGAGGTCTGCTGATTGCAATTAATTCGCAAGACCTATTTTCTAGATTGCTAGCCTCAAGCATTAGTCTTACCTTCTTCATATATGTTTTTGTGAATATGGGTATGACTACAGGTATTCTTCCAGTAGTTGGAGTTCCCTTGCCTCTTATAAGTAAAGGAGGGACATCAAGTGTCACATTGATGATAGGTCTGGGAATTCTAATGTCCATAAGAACACATAAAAGATTGGTGCCAAAATGAGTTTGAATCAACTTAAAACATTAACACTGCTATGGTTTGTTTCCTTTTCTCTATTAATAGAAGGTTCGGAAAATTCTGTTCAAGATTTGACGATTGCAAAATCCGAAATAATGAATGAACTGATTAGGGATCATGGATTTGATGAGCAATATGTAAATAATATCTTTGATGAAGTTGAATTCCTGCCAGAATTAATTGAATCAATCTCTCGACCTGCAGAAAAAACCAAAAGCTGGCAGGAATATCGTGCTATTTTTCTTACTCCAAAAAGAATTGCAGCAGGTGTTCTTTTTGCCAATCAGCATAAAGAGCTATTAGATCGTGTGGAAGAAGAATTAGGTGTACCGAAAAGAGTTTTGCTTGGTATTTTAGGGGTTGAGACTTCTTTTGGTAAGATTCAGGGACGTTATGAAGTTATTAATTCTCTTTATACTCTAGCCGTTGGTTACCCTCCGAGAAGTAATTTTTTTAGAGAAGAACTCATTAACCTATTCTATTTATGCAGAGAACAAGATTTCTCTATATCTAGTATCAAAGGATCTTATGCTGGAGCTATGGGAGCACCACAATTTATTGCATCGAGTTATAGAAACTATGCTATTGATGGAAATGGGGACGGTAAAATTGACCTATTCAATTCTTGGGATGATGTTCTGATGAGTATCGGTAATTATTTGAATAAGAATGGTTGGGATCCAACAAAAGATATTATGTCCAAAATAAACATTGATACCAGGCTAAAAGAAGAATTAGCATCAAATACGATTAAACCAAAAAGTAATATTGGAGATTTAGTTGCACTGGGCGTACCTCTAGACTCCAAATTAGATCAGACACAAAAAGCACAAATTATCTATCTAGAAGGTGAGCAGTCTAAAAATACTAGTATAGTGGGTCTTCATAATTTCTATGTAATAACAACTTATAATAGGAACGTCATGTACGCTCTCACTGTTTTGGAATTAGGCGAATCAATAGAAGGAATCCTCTCTCCAGATGTATTTTGATACTGTGAAAATAAATGTCTCAATTGTTATGGTTGCTCTTCTAGTCTCCAGCTGCTCTATGCAGAGCAATTTCTCTGGGTCAAAAATGAGTAATAAAGACATAACTAAGATACTAAATGACGGATGCACCATACAACGTGATAAGCGAGAGCGTTATAGAATTGATGGCAAAAGATACAGAACGCTGTCTTCAAGCAAAGGTTACAAAAAAAGAGGGGTGGCTTCTTGGTACGGCTCACAGTTTGATGGTAAAGCCACAGCATGTGGGGAGAGATACGATATGTATAAATACACTGCTGCTCATAAAACCCTCCCTCTACCCTCGTATGTTAATGTCAAAAATCTAACAAACGGTAAATCTGTAATTGTAAAGATTAACGATCGAGGTCCTTTTGTAGATAACCGGATTATTGATCTATCATACGCCGCTGCAAAAAAGATTGACATGCTCTCAGAAGGGACGGCATTTGTTAAAGTCACCAGTGTTTCAGAAGAGGAAGCAGCGCAATCATTTAAAAAAAATAACCAAAGTATATTCTCAACTAATATTTTCGAAAAAATTGTCTCGAGGAATAAAAATAAAATTTTGATACAGATAGGAGCTTTTACTGAACAGAAAGGAGCTCAAGAGCTCAAGAAAAAAGTTAAAGATGTTGGCGTTAAATCAGTTTTTATCAATAAAGTAAGATCAGGATCTAGAATATTCTACAGAGTAAGAGTTGGTCCCATTGCAAATGTAGAAAGCTATGAAGACACCATAAGTAAATTGACGTCGCTGAAACTAGATATCAACCTAATTTCTGAATAATAAGATCCCCAATCTCATACATATGTTGAAGAATTTATGTTAAAGTTCAAGCAATTAGGCTCAATCCAATAAAAAATATTGATTTGATCATATGAAAAAATTTTATACAGCTATTTTACTACCTTTGCTGATGACAGCTTCATTGGCTCAAGCCATCGTGATTGTGCCAAAAGCACCGAATCTTGATGTCGTCAGCTACGTTCTTTTAGACGCTGATACCGGGACGATTATTGCCAGCTTAGATGAAACAACAACTGTTAAACCAGCAAGTATTACAAAACTGATGACAGCTTATGCGACCTTTCAAGCTATTAAGGAAGAGCAAGTAAGATTAGATGACCCAGTAAAAGTAAGTCAACGTGCCTCATCAATCGGGGGCTCAACGATGTTTCTCAATCCATATATGGATGTAACAATAGATGACCTTTTAAAAGGGATGATTATCGTTTCAGGAAATGACGCAAGCGTAGCTCTAGCTGAACACTTAGCAGGCTCTGAAGAAACTTTTGCAGAATATATGAATATGTATGCGGAAGCTCTAGGGCTTAATAACACAAATTACACGAATTCAAGCGGTCTGGATGATGATGATCATTATTCTTCAGCATTGGATATGGCTATGTTAGCTTCACAAATTATTAAAGAATTCCCTGAATATTTTAATCTATACTCAGAACTCTCCTATTCATTTGATCAAGCAAGGGATCCTAAAACCAAAGAGCCTATTGTCCAGTACAATCGGAATAGGCTTTTAAGAAGAGATGCTAGCATTGATGGCATGAAAACAGGTTATACCAGTTCAGCTGGTTATTGCCTGGTTGCTACAGCTGAAAAGAACTCAATGCGTTTAATAGCAGTGGTTACTGGAGCAAAATCAGGTGACGATAGAAACAATTCTGCTTATGCCTTATTAAACTATGGCTTTAGATTCTTTGAACAAGAATTGCTAATCGAAAAAGGTAAAACTTACGCTAAAGCAGAGGTCTGGAAAGGGGCTGATGATGAAATAGACCTTGTTGCAAGTAATGATGTGATTAAAACTATTACAAAAGGCATCTCAAAAGATATTGAGAGCAGGATAGATATTTTTGAACCTGTGATCGCTCCGGTCGATACGAATAAACCCATTGGTAAACTGACTCTCACCTATGATGATACAGTAATAGCAGAATCGTCATTGTATGCAAAAACTAGCATTGAGCAAGATAGTCTATGGGGCTGGCTTTATGATTCTGCCTTATTGCTGTTTGAATAAACTGCAAAGCTGAATAAACAACTACAAACGATACTTTTTAAGAACTTAGGAGTCACTGACTATTCGGATATCCTGAAGCAGATGCAAGAATTTACTGCTCAGAGAACAAGCAATACCTTTGATGAAGTTTGGTTCTTAGAGCACAAACCTGTCTATACCTATGGAATTAAAACAAGCAAAGATGATATTCCTGAAAATACTCAACTACCTCTTTTAAAATCTGATCGTGGAGGAAAGATTACCTTTCATGGCCCTGGACAGCTTGTGGTGTATCCGTTATTCGATCTAAATAGACGATCAATTAAAGCAAGGGATTTCATTGGCAAATTTCAAGATTCAATACTTACAAGTATTAAGGATTATCAATCAAATCTGACCCTTAATAATGATGACCCAGGGATTTATTATGAGAATAAGAAACTTGTAAGCTTTGGTCTCAAGATCACAAAAAAAGGAACTTATCATGGGGCATCAATAAATGTTTCTATGGATTTAACGCCTTGGAATGAGGTTACAATTTGTGGCAATGATCAAACCGAAGCAATTGATCTTAAGAAGCTTGGTTGCAATAACTCCATAAATGAGATCAGACAATCCATACAGAAGAATCTGACTGAAAACTTTAAATAATTATTTATTTCTCAATCTATCAAACCCTGAATCTAAATCGTCGATTAAGTCAGAAACATCTTCTAGTCCAATATGAAGTCTCATAAATGTATTTTTAAATCTACCAATGTCTGAGATCCTATCTTTTTGTAATCG
>CAZLQT010000022.1:0-17862 GCA_964561815.1 uncultured Woeseia sp. | reverse complement strand
GTACATCATTGACGGGAGTAACGGAGATATTGACTGTTCCTGAGGTGGATGTACTTCCATCAGAAACGCTGTATGTAAAAGAGCCAAAGTCAGTATTATCGTCATTCAGATTGGCATCTGGAGTAAAAATCAGTCCCGTAAGCTGAGAAATGGATAAAGTCATTCCATTTGTAACTTCAGCGCCATCAGCTGTGTATAGCGTCCCCCCTGTGGGTAATCCTGTTACCGTAATAGTGAGACTATCTCCATCAGCATCGGTAGGTGTAGAAATTTCAAGTCCAACGTTAGCGGAATCTTCGTCCATCATTTTAGTAACAGTGCCTCCTGTACTAGGAGCTCTATTTGTTGGCGGAGCAGGTTGAACCATTGCTCCACCGCCACCGCCACCGCCACATGCGGTTAGAGTCAATGATGCTAGAGTTGGGAAAATTAGGTTTGTTTTATCTTTCCTGATAAACATTGTTGGAAATCATATCTTAATTAGCAACCAGAAGAAAGCGAACTAATCAGGTTCTTTTGTATTTTTTTATATAAAATTAGAGAAGACTATGACATTTACTAAGAGAAAAATAATGCCTGTGTTGCTAACTGTGTTTTTTAGCAAGATTGGTGTTCTACAAGCCATTGTAATTAGCGAATATGAAATGAACGAACAAGAAGAAACTGTCTTTATTAATTCACTCATTTCCTCTATTCAAGATCACCCAGCATACCTAGAATCTATGGCAATATTTGAATCAAGTAAAGCATCTCTTGATATAGCCCAATCAGCTAATAAACCACAGATACAATTTCAGGGAAATTCTAGAAACAGCCTTAAACAAAAGTTTAATAACCCACTGAGTGCGCTTACAGAAAGTTCAAGAGATCAGCATAGAACCGACGGAAGTTTGGTAATGCAACAATCTTTATTTGACCCAATTATAAAAGAAGAAATAAGCAAGCAAGAGTATATTGTTCAAGCCGATTATTACAATAATAAGCAAAAAATCTCTGAGCTAACTCTGGATATGGCTATAGCTTGCCAAGACACAGCTGCTTACAAGATCATTTCTGATCTGATTGATATTTCAATAGAGAGCCATTCACAAATCGTAGGACGAATAAAAATGAGAGTCGATAGTGGAAGAGCTGCTCAAGCTGAAATGATGAGAGCAGAGGCTAGGCTAGCAGAAGCTCAGGCAAAAAAAATGACGATAGACCTTAAACTTCAAAGCGCCAGAGCTAAATTCGGTCAATTAATCATAAACGCAAAGCCCTGTTTAAAATTTTTGAAGGTTGATAAAGAGAAATTAATTAATGATAGCAGCATAGTTATCGATGCACTTCAGCAGAACTACTCGATCATGAATGCCAATGAACTAATCAAAGCCTCTGAGAGAGAATTACAAAAAGCTAAGGCTGGCTTTAAACCCAAAATTAACCTAGAAGTTAGGGGTGACAGGTATGATCTTACCGGGGATCAAAATTACGATCTTTATGCGGGAGTAAATTTTAATGTAGATATTTATACCGGAGGCAAAAAAAAAGCAATGGTCAAACTGGCTCAGCAACAATTAAAGTCTTCAAAACTAAAAAAAGAAATACTTCTGAAAGAATTAAAAATAAAATCTCAAGCCAACTTAGCGGAACTAGAAAACAGTAATCAGAGATTAGCAATATTTAATAATGCTTTTGAAGCATATGAGGAAAGTAGAAATAAATTAAGTCTCCAATTTGAGTCATCCAATGTTTCTCTATTAGAATTACTGCAAGCTGAAAGGGACTATATTGAGTCTGCTGAATTATTAATCATTAATAAAAAAGAAATTAATTCCTCACAATTGAGACAACTTTTTCTATTGGGGAAAATTATCAACTATTTTGACCAAGAAAATACGGCAAACCAAATATAGTAAACATGGGTTACCAAAAAGATAATCATTGGTTCAAAGCTGCCTTTAGTGAGAATAAGAATTTGTATTCCAGGGTTCTTTTGGCCTCGGGTATGATTAACCTTCTTTCTGTGGCTAGCTCTATCTTTATTATGGTGGTCTACGACAGAGTTATACCTAATGCCGCCTACTCTTCTCTCTTTGCGCTTACTTTTGGAATGGTGATTGTTGTTGTATTTGATTTCATCTTAAAGAACCTAAGATCATGGTATATCGATCTAGCTGGACAAGATTTGGATCTGGGTGTTGGGGAAGAGATTTATTATCGACTTCTCCACTCACCAATTGATTCAATTGATAATTCGGTTGGAAGTCTTGCTAACACTTTCAAAGAATTTGATGCTCTTAAACAATTTTTTGCATCTGCAACAATTGCATTATTGGTTGACTTGCCTTTTGTATTTTTGTTTGTTTTGGTCATTTATCTGATTTCTGGACCTTTAGCAATTATCCCTTTATCAGTTATCCCAGTAATTTTAATAATTGGTATAGCTGTTCAACCTTTCATTGAAAAACACAGCAAGGCTGTCTCTGAAATGAACCAAAGTAAATACAGCCTATTGGTTGAAAGTTTAGGAGGATTGGATGCCATACAAACCAATAATAGCTCCTCACTATTCATCGATCGATATAGAAATAGTGTAAAGGATGGATCAAGCTCATCAAGAAAATCTAAAGTCCTCTCCCAACTCGCAACCAACTCGGCTTCAAGCGCACAACTTATTAGTCTTGTAGGAATTATTTTTTATGGAACTTACTTGATTGATTCTGGGGAAGTTTCTATGGGTGCTATGGTGGCAGCGGTTCTTCTCTCTTCTAGAGCTCTATCCCCTTTAGCTCAAGTAGCTAACCTTTTTGGGAGATTGAATCATGCTAAGACAGCATATAAAAAGATTGATTTATTGATGAATACAATCTCTGATCGAAGCAATAATACTGAAGGAATAAAAGTCCAAACACTGGGCAACCTCGAAATAAAAAATCTTAGCTTTTCCTATCTAAATTCATCCATTCCCTCGATCAACCAACTGAGAATACAAATAAAAGAGGGAGAAAAAATTGCCATTATGGGTAAAAATGGCTCAGGAAAAACGACCTTAATAAAACTTATTTCTGGAATTTACAAACCGTCGCAAGGATCTTTAACCTTTAATCATCTTAATATAGATGAAATTGATCAAACCACTTTTAGGGAAAAGTTAGCAGTCGTTCTTCAAGATTTCCAACTGTTCTCTGGATCCATTAAAGAAAACATTGTTATGGGGAGAAATTGGATAGAAGACAAAGCAATCCAGAACGCAATAGAACTCAGCGGCCTAAGTAGCTTCCTAGATACCATCCCAGGAGGATTAGAATATATACTCTCGGATAAAGGTAAGTCCCTATCAAGAGGACAAATGCAGTCCATTGCATTAGCGCGAGCAATAGCAGGAAAACCGGAAGTGCTTCTATTGGACGAACCAACTGCATCACTCGATATCAATTCTGAGAAAGAGCTTCTTGAAAATCTTAATTTGGGAGAGTTTAAAACAATCGTAGTGGTTACTCATCGAATGTCTATGTTAGAACTGGTTGATCGCATTATTGTTTTATCTAATGGATCGGTAGTTTTGGACGGTGAAAAAGATGAAGTTTTAATGAAATTAAGACAAAAAAATGATTGAAGAAAAACAGCTTAGAAATGCAAATATAATCCTATATTCAATATGCTTATTTTGGATCGTTATCCTAGTTTGGGCAAATTTTGCAACATTAGAAGAAGTAACAAAAGCTCAAGGAAGAGTGGTTGCCTCTTCGAAGATACAGGTTATTCAAAACTTAGAAGGAGGAATAATAAAAGAAATAATGACAAGAACTGGACAATCAGTTTCTTCAGGCGATCCTCTTATAATATTTGATAGCACAAAATTTGAATCAGAATTATCGGCCTTAATCAAAGAAAAAAAGGCGGCTGAAAATAATCTCGACTTACTGAATGAGGAGTTATCAATACTTCAACCTCTTGTTGACTCTGGAGTGGAATCAAGAATGGAATTAATCCGTCTACTACAACGTATCTCCGATGCGGAGGCAGGATTAATGAAATCAGAAGAGACCTTGCCAATCCTTGAAGACAGACTCTTAAGAACAACCGTAATTGCTCCAGTGGATGGAATTGTCAATAGGCTATTGGTCAATACAACGGGAGGAGTCGCGCAACCTGGAGAACCCTTGCTTGAAATAGTCCCTATAGATGATGAACTTATAATTGAAGTTGAAATTAACCCAAAAGACATTGCTTATGTTCTCCCAGGACAGGAGGCTATTATTAAACTTACAGCCTTCAATTTTTCTAAATTTGGCTCACTTAATGGAGAAGTCATAACAGTAGGAGCTGACACGATTCAGAAAGAAGATGGCACTATTTGGTATATCTGCCAAATAGCTGTCGAGGAAAACGGTTTTACATCTTTAGGGAAAAACATTCGAATCCTCCCAGGAATGGTTGCAGAAGCCGATATAGTTAGTGGTGAAAAAACTGTTTTAAATTATCTTTTACAACCTGTAACAAAAGTTGCTAATGAAGCATTTAGAGAAAGGTAATATAGAAAAACAATGAAGAAAATCCTGCTTACATCCTTAATTCTGTTCAGCTTTAATACAGCTGGTGAGATATCGCCTGAAATAACAGCACTTAACGATAAGCCAAAAAGTATTTTATTTATCGGTAATAGCTACCTTTATTACAACGACAGTCTCCATAATCACTTTAAAAATATGGCAAATGAAAGATTCGCGAACTTCAATGGCAGTGAGAATGTGAAATCTGCAACGATTGGTGGCTCTAGGCTAAAGCATCATGATGTTGGACGTTTAATCCAACCTCTTGCTATTAGTGGTGTTGAGAAATTTGATCTAGTTATACTCCAAGGTGGGAGTGGCGAAGTACTATCGGAAGACAGTAGACAAGAATTCAATAAAATAGCTCGTCAACATATTGAAATCATTAGATCTAAAGATATTGAGACTGCTCTTTATATGACCCATGCATACACAGAATTCCATAACAATTATGCCCCAGACCTAATTAGATCAATTGAGGAAATGTACACATCAGCAGGCAATACAAACCAAACTTTAGTGATACCGGTTGGTTTGGCGTTTGAAGCTGCCTACAAAGAAAGGCCTGATATCAAGTTACATAAATTAGATGGTACGCATCCAGATTTATTGGGAACTTATTTAGCAGCATGCACGGTTTTTGCGAGTGTTTTCCATGAATCGCCTGTCGGGATAGATTACGACTATAATGGCAAGGTAAGCTCAGAAGAAAAATTATTTCTTCAAAAAATAGCTCAAATAACAGTTAATAATTACTATGGCCTATCTGGATCTCATTCAGCTGAGTAATCTCTAAGCATTTTTTTTAGCTCTAATGAGTGCTGCTCTTCTTGTCCAATCTTGTTTCTGGCGTATTCTTCAATAAATACAGATCTTCCTTCTACTGCACTTAAAAGGTCTTTATAGAGATCGAGTGCCCTTAGTTCATGCTCTAAACTTTCTTTTAAAATATCTTCAACAGCATGCTTATGGGTTTCTTCAATCGGTGCAATTTGCTGAGAAGGATGGCCTTCTAAACCTGTTAATAATTCACCGGCTTCTTGGGCGTGAAGAAGTGATTCTCGAGCTTGGGCTTGAAGAAACTCAACAATAGGTATTCTGTATGGTCCACTAACCATTATTGAAGAATGGGTATATCGAACAACGCCTGCTAGTTCGTATTCCATAATATTGTTTAAAATAGTACAGGTTGCTTCTACATCTAAGTCTCTCATCTATTCCCTCAATTCAACTCAATCAAATTGTTAAGTATTTTAGCATAATTTATTATTAGCAAGGATAGTCCAGTTAGTGATGATGCCCATCTTTTAAATCTTTCTCTATGTCCTCGTGATCTCCAACCATAATATGGCTTTTGCTCTTAGTGACATATTTTTCGAGTAACGGAATAAAAAGCAATGGTAAGAGCCCACCTAAAACAATCCCAGCTGTTCTCGCTCTCATTGTAGGATCTATCAGTGCAGCTATCAGGTCAGCAATGACATGGGCTAAAGATGCGCCAATAATTCCAGCTATATAACCCTTTGTGGCATTTTTTAAGAGTCGGTTTATACTCCAACCAGTGTAAAACCCCAGAATGACTAAACTGACATGAACAACCCCGAAAATAAATCCAGGTAAAATGGTTCCGCCTTGTATCAATCCTAGATTTTCAAGAAGATGTTCCATAGATTCTGTTTATCTAAATTTTATATTGAGCTAATATTTACAGCCATGAGCAAATACTATCCTTTATTAATCTATATTTCTTTGTTTATTTACTCCTCAGTCAGTGTATCAGAGAGCCTAGATTATCCGTTGTCAAAAAAGTCTGATGTCGTCGATAATTATCATGGCTACTTAATCGAGGATCCCTATAGAGACTTAGAAGATTTAAATTCAGTTGAAACTAAAACCTGGATTAAAAAGCAGAATATTCTTAGTCAATCTTTTCTAGAGAACATTAAAGAACAGAAAGAGTTCAAGGAAATATTGGAAAATATATACAACAAAGAGGCTCAATCCCTTCCCTTTAGAGAAAAAACAAAATTTTTCTCTTATTACAACGATGGCTCATGGGAACAAAGCAAATTGTTTTATTCGGAAGATGTTAATTCAATAAAAACACTTTTATTAGATCCAAACGATTTATCCGAAGACGGAACGATATCGATTAGCTCCATATCTATTAGTCCAAACGCAAAACTACTTGCTTATTCAATCTCCGATGGAGGTTCTGATTGGCGAACTTGGAAAATTAAAAATATAGACACCAAAAAAGATTTATCAGAGACAATCAATTGGTCGAAATTTAGCGGTGCCGAATGGGCTAAAGATAACTCAGGATTTTATTACTCAGGATACTCTGAACCTAAAGCTGGCGATGAATACGAAGAATTAAATCAAAATCAAAAACTCTTCTTCCATACAATCGGTCAATCCCAAACTCAAGACAGAATCATCTATGAACGCCCAGATAAACCCGAATGGGGCTGGGGTACAACTGTAAGTGAAGACGGTAGTTATTTAATTCTTTCGGTTAGTCAAGGCACAGACGAGAGAAACAGAATCTTCTATCAAGACTTGATAAATAACAATGAATCCTTTGTCGAGCTTATTCCAGAATTAATAGGACAATTTATTTTTCTGGGAAATATTGGCTCAGAGTTCTTATTTTTTACAGATTTTGAAGCCCCCAATGGCAAGGTAATCTCCATTGATATTAATAATCCAGAACAAGTAAATTGGAAATTAATGGTTGCAGAGACCGATAATGCTCTAACGCGTGTTGAATTATTGGATAACTTTATTTTATGTCAATATCTTAATGACGTGTCGACTGAAGTCTTTCTTTACAACAAACAAACACTCGCCAAGAAGAATTTAAGTTTTGATAAAAAAGGAATTATCTCAAGCATTGCTTCTAACTACGATTCTGATGTTTTTTACTTTACGTTCACCAACTACATCAAGCCAAATGAGATTTATGAATACAATGCAACAAGTGACACAATTCGTCTTTTATGGAAAAAAGAAGTTCCTAATTTCAATTCTGAAAAGTACGCCACAAGACAAATTTTTTATCCGAGTAAAGATGGAGCTTTAATTCCTATGTATATCTCACACCAAAAAGATATAAAGATAGATCAAAACACGCCTTTGCTCTTATATGGTTATGGAGGATTTGATATCTCAATACTGCCTAGCTTTAGAGAACGATATCTTGCTTGGATGAAAATGGGAGGTGTTCTTGCGGTACCTAATCTTCGTGGTGGCGGAGAATATGGAGAGGAATGGCATCAGCAAGGAATGTTAAACAACAAACAAAACGTGTTTGATGATTTTATTGCTGCTGCTGAATACCTCCACGATCAAAAACTCTCAAGACCTGGAAGAACAGCTATTGAAGGAAGATCAAATGGTGGTCTCTTGGTAGGAGCAACGATGCTTCAAAGACCTGATTTATTTGGCGTAGCTCTTCCCGGTGTAGGGGTTATGGACATGCTGAGATTTAATAAATTTACCATTGGCTGGGCCTGGGAAAGTGATTATGGATCACCTGAAGATAAGCAGGGATTTGAAACTCTAGTTAAATATTCACCCTATCACAATATTAAAAAAGATGAATGCTATCCGCCAACATTGGTGACAACCTCTGAACTCGATGATCGAGTGGTTCCATCTCATTCTTATAAATTTACTGCTAGACTTCAAGAAGCACAAAATTGTATCCATCCAATATTAATAAGGATTGAAACTAGAGCTGGGCACGGTGCTGGCACACCAAGGAATAAAACCATTAATTACATTTCTGATGTTTATGGATTTGCATTACATTATTTATTACAAAATTAGTTAAGATTACTTATCATTAGAAAAAAGGAATAAAAAACATGAAAAAATTCTTAGTAAGAGCAATTGTATTGATTATTTTAGGCGGACTTGCTTACAACTATCTTATAAAAGATGACACCGTTACCTATGGGATAACTGTGGATGGAGTTGATATCGATATCATCGATATGCATCTTCACACGGGAACATGGGAAGCCCTTACAGAACCTTATAAGGAAAGATATTCAGAACGAGTGCCAAAGCCTTTTAAATTTCTAATGAGTGGCCTGTTGGGCAGAGGTTTGACCTCTGAAGGTATTCTTGGACAAATGGATAATGCAGGGATCAGGAGAGGTGGTGTTTTTGCTGTCTACAGTCCTGACACGACCGGAATAGCCAGTAATGAATTCTTGTATGAACAAATTAAAGATCAACCTGAAAGAATGTTTGGGTTTTATAGTATTCGGACCGATCATTGGAACATTGATTCTGAGATGCAATTGGAAAAGTTAGAGGCCGATCTGATCAAGTATAACGCTCATGGAATCAAATTGGCCCATGCTCATCAGCAAATGCGATTGGATGATAAACGGTTTGATGGCATTTATGAAATTGCAGGCAGACTTGGTAAGCCTTTATATATTCACACCGGAACCAGTCCTAATCCTTACACAAGAAAAGAACCCCCCTATGTTGATCCCCTTTACTTAGAAGAATCCATTGCTAAATATCCAGATGCAATGTTCATCCTGGGTCATAGCGGTTATGACAGTGCTGAAGTCCAGTTAACCTATCTAAACTCTTGTATAGAGTTGGCAAAAAAATACGATAATGTTTTTTTAGAACCCGGCGCTTTGGGTGCTAGAAAAGCCTCTGAGATACTTCCAGAGTACCTAAGAATTATTAAAGAAGAAGAGTTGATCGGTAAAGTTATTTATGGCTCTGATGGCCCTCAATTTCCAGGCTATACTTCAAGCCATCTGAACAACTTTCTTGAAGCCATGGAGGTTAATGAGTATTCATCCATGGAAATGAAATCACTTCTTCAGACTAATTTTGAGAATTTATTTAATCTCTAAAAGATAACTTTCTATATTCTCCTCAAGAACTGCCAATGGAAGTGCGCCTTGGCTGAGCACAGCATGATGAAACTCTTTGATATCAAAATCATCACCAAGTTGTTCTTTAGCTTTATTTTTTAGCTCTAATATCTTCAATTGTCCAATCTTATAAGCCAGTGCTTGACCGGGCATAATAAGATATCGGTCAATCTCATTAATAATATCCTGTTCAGTTTTAGCTGCATTGGCGGTAAAGTAATCGATCGCTTCTTGTCGAGTCCAACCTTTATAATGCATCCCTGTATCTACAACTAGACGAACGGCCCTCCACATATCATAGGTTAGAGCGCCAAATTTAGAATACGGGTCAGAATAGAGACCGATGTCATAGCCTAAGCTTTCACTGTATAAACCCCAGCCCTCCACATAAGCAGTGTAGCCAGAGTATCTCCTAAAATTAGGTATTCCCTCAAGCTCCATAGCTAGAGCTATTTGAAGATGATGCCCTGGAACAGCCTCATGGACAGATAAAACCTCAATTTCATATTTAGGTCTAACCTCAGGTCGGTAAAGATTGACATAGTAATACCCTGCTCTAGATCCATCAGCTGCAGGCCTCATATAATAAGCTGTAGTAGTGTCTGGTGCTGATTCCATTGGTATGGGTTTGATTCCATAAGGTGTTCTGGGTAAAACTTTGAAAAGACTAACCATCTCAGGATCAATTTTCTTGGATGTGGCCAAGTACGCTTCAAGCAATTCATCCTCGGTCTCATAGTAGAATTGTGGATCAGTTCTCAAAAAAGTTAAAAATTCATCGAAGCTTCCGTCAAATCCTAAAGAATCTATTACTTGCTGCATTTCTGAACGAATGCGTTTCACTTCAGACAAACCAATCTCATGAATTTCATCAGGGGTTAAATCAGTGGTGGTGTGGTACTTGGCTAAATTCTCGTACCATTCAAATCCGTTTGGTAAATCGAGAACACCAAAGGAAGTTCTCGAGGCGGGTAAATATTCTGTTGTGAAGAAATCGTTAAGCTTGTAATAGGCGGGAATAACCTTGTTTTTTATTACATCCCTAGCCATCGACTGGATTGTTTCACGATCTTCTATGTTATCAGGGATGTCTTTAAAGACATTGAAGAATGGACTGTCCTCAGGATTATCAATCAATTGAAGCTGGATTTGATTGGCCACTCGTTGCATTAAGATATTTGGAGCTGTGACCTCTCTTTCTATGCCCAACCTACCAAGATTGATATGTTGATCGATTAATCCAGGTAGTTTCTCTAATCTAACCAACCAATCTTTATAGTCCTGAGAAGTATTGAAACTTAGCCCTTCAGCAGTTTCATGCTCTAGCTGAATACCCCCCCTTTGACCAAAGGTGAGTAAATGGCTATCAAATTTTTGGGCTCGAACAGATCGCTCGTAATTGTATAAAAATAACCTGTAATTAAGTTGATTTTCTGCAGAGAGTCTTTGAGGGTCAATTGATCTTATCTCTTCAAGCACTTCTCGAGTTTTCTTTTGCCTCTCTCTGACGGCACTTTCAGAAATATCAGGCCAATCCTGATTGGCTGACTTATCCCCCATGTAGGATGCATAAACTGGATTCTCTTGGATACCCCTCTTCCATTCTTCATCAAGAATCTGATTAAAAATGTCGTCATTACCCGTGCCACAAGCAGTAACAATGAGAGATAATAAGGTAGTTAATAGAAATTTATTTTTCATAAGTTTTCACCTTTAGATATTATTGGCCATGCTTTGAGCAGATAAATAAGCATAGTCCAAATAGTAAGTATTAC
This sequence comes from uncultured Woeseia sp., assembly GCA_964561815.1. GTDB lineage: Bacteria > Pseudomonadota > Gammaproteobacteria > Steroidobacterales > UBA11654 > CACPJA01. The sequence goes on along the minus strand of CAZLQT010000022.1, from coordinate 6,639 downwards.
TGAACCAATCAGACAAATGGTTCCAAGAAGATAGATATCGATACCAAAAATAGGTTTTAAAAATAACATGCAGGATAGCCCAACCATCTGAAGAATAGTTTTAAGCTTAGCAAAGCCAATTACAGAAAGATGGTGTCTTTTTCCTAGTTCCGCCATCCATTCGCGAAGAGCAGAGATGGTAATTTCTCGACCAATAATTATCGATGCAATGATTGCATTAATTAAAGAGGGATCACTTTGCACTATTAGAATTAAAGCAATTGAAACCACCAGTTTATCTGCAACCGGGTCAAGAAAAGCTCCAAACCTTGAAGACAAATCATATTCTCTGGCAACCCACCCATCAAACCAATCGGTCAATGCAGCTAGAATGAAAACAATTGCTGCAATAGGTCTAGCGTTATCAATCGGTGAAAAAAATAAAGTCGCAATCAAAGGAATGCTTGCGATCCTGATCAGAGTTAATAGATTTGCGAAATTGAGAGTTGTTTTCATATCATGATTATAATATCTAATTTCCAAAATAATTAATTAGCATTGAAGTGTTTGTAAATTTTTTTAGCTAGATTGTCGTTAATACCTCTAACCGTCATTAAATCCTCGACGGAAGCTCTCTTTATCTCCTGCATCCCTCCAAATTGTTTTAATAAGTCTCTTTTTTTACTCGGTCCAATTCCATCAATCGATTGTATATCTGAAATCAGTAATCGTTTTCTCTTCTTATTTCGATGTCCAGTGATTGCAAAACGATGTGCCTCGTCTCTTATTGATTGAACTAAAAATTTAGCCGAGGAGTTTTTTGACAACTTAAGAGGCGTTTTATTGTCATTCATAAACAGACGATCTTCACTTGAATGACGTCTAGAGCCTTTAGCAATTCCCAAAACAGGGATCCCTATGATTCCTAAGTCTTTTAGTACATTGATTGCAATTTTCACCTGACCCTTACCCCCATCAACAAGAACCACATCAGGTAATGTTCTAGATTCCTTTATGCTCCTAGAATAATGCCGAGAAAGAGCTTGTGACATTGCGGCATAATCATCCCCTTTTTTTATTCCGCTAATATTAAATCGCCTATAATCTTTTTTATTAAACCCCTCTCGGTTAAATGACACACATGAAGCAACACATTTATCGCCCATAATATGACTTACATCAAAGCATTCAATAAGTTGAACAATTACTTCATTATCTAGGATTTCAGAAAGCTCGAATAGTTGAGCCTCTATTGAAGCTTTAGACGCTAATTTTGATTTTAACGATTCAGTAGCATTCGATGCTGCGATCTCTAACCACTTTCTTCTATAAGATTTAACGCTGTGCTTTATTTTTACTTTAATGCCTGATTCATCAGAAATAGCTTCTCTTAAAATTTTTATATTTTCTAAATTAAAATTAATGAGGATTTCTTCTGGGGGTTGATGCTCAGAGTAATATTGCATTAGAAACGATTCGAGGATCTCGTCAGGAGCAGACATCTTAGTCCTTTTTGGGTAAAAGGATCGATTGCCTAAAATTTGCCCTTTTCTAATAAAGAGAACTGAAATGCAAAACATCCCGGAAGACTCACAGAGTGCTATGGCATCGACATTTATACGGTTTGAACCGTCGACAAACTGATGCGATTGGATAACTTTGAGTGAACTGATTTGATCTCTGAAAAAAGCTGCTTTTTCATAGTCTTGCTGAGAAGAAGCATCGTCCATTTTTGCAATAAACTTCTCAATAATCGATTGATCATTGCCTTTTAAGTAATCTAGTGCCTGATCAACATTAAACCGATATTCTTCTTCTGAAACCATATCGACACAAGGGCCCGCACATCTTTTAATTTGGAACTGCAAACAAGGTCTAGATCGGTTTTTGAAAAATGACTCGTCACAATTTCTCAATAAAAAAATCTTTTGTAATTGGCTCAAAGTATTTCTTACGGCATTTACATTTGGGTAAGGCCCAAAATATTGCGATTCTTTTATGTTTTTTTTACCTCGATGAAAAGAGAATCTTGGGAATTGATGCTTAGTGTTAACCTCAATGTACGGGTAACTCTTGCCGTCCTTAAGCAAAACATTAAATTTGGGACTGTGCTTCTTTATAAGTGTATTTTCTAGGATTAGCGCTTCTCTCTCAGTACGGGTTACTGTAACCGATATTGAATGCGTATCTTTTAAAATGGCTTCTTGTTTCTCCTTAGATTTAATCGAAGTAAAGTAACTGCTGACTCTTTTTTTAAGGTTCTTTGCCTTTCCTACGTAAATTACTACCTCTTTAGTGTTCTTCATACAATACACACCTGGTCTATTACTAAGGTTCTTTGAATAACTTTTAAGAGTATTTAATCTTTGATTCATCAAACTATTCAGCTTCTTTTACCTGCTCCCATAAATCATCAAGCTCTTTAGATGACATCTTTGAAAATTTCTTGCTAGACTCAATCAAAGATTTTTCCATGGTTCTGAAACGCCGATCAAACTTTCTGTTAGCCTTTCTCAGTGCAGTTTCAGGATCAATTGATGTGTGCCTTGAAAGACTAACCACACTAAATAATAGATCCCCTGCCTCTTCTTCAATATCTGCTTGATTACCGCCTTTTATAGCTCCTTTTAGTTCCTCAATTTCTTCTTCAATCTTATTTATAACACCACTCACATCATTCCAATCAAAGCCAACTGAACGAGCCCTCTTCCCGATCTTATAGGCTCTATTTAAAGCCGGTTGATTTGTTCCTATATCGTCTAAAACACTGCCGATGTTTTGTTTTTGTTTTCTTTCCTCAATTTTAATCTTCTCCCAGTTATCTGTTTGTGTCTTAGCGTCTTTTATTGATTGGTCTGCAAAAACATGCGGGTGTCTCTGAATTAGTTTTTCAGAAATCGAGTCAACAACATCATCGAAAGTAAATAAATTCATTTCTTCCGCCATACTCGAATGAAATGTGACTTGAAACAATAAATCGCCCAATTCATCTTTAAACGAATCATAGTCCTTGTTTTCTATTGCCTCGACAACCTCATAGGCCTCTTCTATTGCACAATGAGCAATTGACTCAAATGTTTGCTCTCTATCCCAAGGACATCCTTCCTCAGGGTCTCTGAGTCTAGATGTTATTTGGTGTAATTTTTCCAATGTTTTCTCCTGTTATTAAATTGAACTGCAAAATTTTCTTATGATTTGCGCGGTAAGACCCCAAATATAATATTGCTTATAAGTGTAACTGTATACAGACCATCTTATTTGGTCATAAATTCTATATTCATGACTAAGGTTTGCCTGATCTATGAAAAAATCGATAGGCACATGAAAAATTTCCTCTACTTCATCTTCATTAGCAATGGGCCTAAAATCATTTCCTATCAAAGCAATTACTGGAGTCACAATGAATCCGGTTCCTAAACTGATTTGGGGAGGAATAAATCCTATAATCTCTGATGATTCTTTTGGTAAACCTATCTCTTCATAAGCCTCCCTTGTGGCTGTTTCCATGATGCTATTGTCGTGAGATTCATCAAAAGAACCGCCTGGAAAACTAATCTCTCCAGCGTGATTCTTTAGTTTGGTTGTTCTCTTAGTCAATATTAAATTCATGCCCGAATTAGACTGCTGTAGACCCAAAAGAACACCTGCATGTTTTAGCTTTACATTTTCCAAATAACCTTTAACGATATGCTCTGGCAATCTATCCATGACCTCAGAAACTGGGTCATCAGAAGGTCGCGTATGTTGAAAACTCTCTCTTATCTTATTCAACATGAGACAGAGGAGTCTTATTGATTTTGAGTGAGCTTAAGTGGGTCCAGAATATCTTTTAAGGTTTTCTCATCAAGATCCGTTTCTTCAAGTGCTACATCGATAATTGATCGTTTTTCTTGATAAGATCTTTTTACAATTTTGGCACCTGCTTCGTATCCAATCTTGGAGTTAAGGGCTGTGACTAATATTGGGTTCTTACCTAAAACTTCATTGATATTATCGAGATTAACCTCAAATCCTTTTATAGCTTTGTCCGCCAATGCATAACATGAATTGGTTAATAGTTTCATCGACTCAATAAGATCGTAAGCAATTAGACTTAACATCAGATTAAGTTGAAAATTTCCAGACTGAGCTGCTCGACTAACTGTAGCATCATGTCCAAAAACTTGAGCAGCGACCATACACACAGATTCCGGTATAACAGGATTAACTTTTCCAGGCATTATACTGCTTCCAGGTTGTAGAGCAGGCAATGTGATCTCACCAAGTCCGCCTAGAGGGCCACTACCCATCCATCTAAGATCATTGGCAATCTTTGTTAGAGCAACCGCAAGGCTCCTGTTTGCTGATGAAGCTAATAACGATCTGTCTTGGGAGCTTATAGCATGAAATAAATCACTAGAAGGTTTGAAATTAAGTCCAGTTTTTTTATTCATTAATTCACACGCTCTTGGTCCAACGTCAGGGTGAGTATTAACCCCAGTGCCAACTGCGGTGCCACCTATCGCTAATTCTTGAATTTGTTCCAGCGCGTTTTCAAACTGGTTTATCGAGTCTCTGATTGAAGCTGACCATCCGCCCAACTCCTGTGCCATAGTTATTGGCATTGCATCTTGTAAATGAGTGCGTCCCATCTTTACAACTGAAGTTAATTTAGAGGCTTTATCATTGATTGTTTTTTCTAGATGAACTGCAGCCGGAATCATATGTTCATGCAGATAAATTGCCACACATATGGAGAGCGATGAAGGTATAACATCATTACTGCTTTGCCCAAGATTAACATCATCATTAGGATGGATTTTAAGGTTGTCACTCGAACCAAGATTTGCAATTACTTCGTTCATATTCATGTTAGTGCTGGTTGCGGATCCTGACTGAAAAACCTCAACAGGAAACTGATCAGAAAATTCACCTTCGGAAATCTTTAGGGCAATATCTTTTATAGCACCGGCTTTTTCGGAAGATATTAAATCGAATTCAGCATTTGCAGATGCCAACGACCATTTTAACAGTGCCAAAGCTCTAATATATTGTTCTGGCATCATGTAACCGCTTATTTGGAAGTTCTCAACCGCTCTTTGAGTTTGAGCGCCCCAATGTTTGTCAGCGGGTACTTTAAGCTCACCCATGCTGTCCTTTTCTATTCTAAATTTCTTGTCTGCCAAAATAATCTCCTATTAAGATATGATAATACACACAGAATAGGAGTCACAGAAGAAACTTTCGTGTATGATTCAATTTTAAGAATATAGGTGGTTGAAATGACCGACGATCAGCTGCAAACAATTTCTCCTATTGACGGCAGATATATAGAGAAAACCAAACACTTGAGAGAGTACTTTAGTGAGTCAGCACTCATGCGCTATCGGGTGTTAACTGAAATAAAATGGTTAGTGTTTCTATCTGAGAACGATGACCTGAAACAAATCCCAAAATTATCAAACGAATTAAAGAAACAACTCGACGATATTATTGGTAATTTTTCAATCGATGATGCTAAATCGATTAAAACCATTGAAAAAGAAACCAATCATGACGTTAAGGCAGTGGAATATTTTCTCCAAGAGAAACTTAGTAATCTATCTGGCGGAAAAGACTTAATACCCTTTATTCATTTTGCCTGTACCTCAGAAGACATAAATAATATCTCCTATGCAATCATGCTAAAAGACGCGTGTGACTCTCAATACAGAGAATTAAATCTATTACAAGATAAATTAAGGGATTATTCTCATCAATGGGCAGACGATGCGATGATATCGCGAACTCATGGACAGGCAGCCAGTCCTACAACCATGGGTAAAGAATTTGCCAATTTTGCATCTCGGTTTGATCAACAAATAAAAACATTGGAAGGTTTAGAGTATAGAGCAAAAATGAACGGTGCTGTGGGTAATTTCAACGCCCATCAAGTCGCCTATCCTGATATAGACTGGATTGATCTAAGCTCTTCATTTATTAAAAGCTTAGAATTAACCAATAATCTATACACAACACAGATTGAACCGCATGATTGGATGGCAGAACTATTTCATGCTCTGATAAGAATTAATAATATCTGTCTGGATTTAAGCAAAGACATATGGACCTATATCTCTTGGGGTTATTTTAAACAAACCATCAAATCATCAGAAGTTGGATCTTCGACGATGCCACATAAGGTAAATCCTATTGATTTCGAAAACGCCGAGGGTAACTTGGGCTTGGCCAATTCAATTCTAGATCATCTTGCTTCAAAATTAGTGATATCAAGACTGCAAAGAGATTTGAGTGATTCAACTGCTCAACGAAACATAGGATCGGCATTTGCCTATATGTCGATTGCCTATCAATCGCTAATAAAAGGTCTTGATAAGATAAAGATTGATAAAAAGGTCCTCGATGATGATTTGGATAAGAATCAGGAAATATTAGCAGAAGCTATCCAAACTATATTAAGACGTGAACAAATTGAAGATGCTTACGAACACTTAAAGAAACTTACAAGAGGTAAAAGCCTCGATAAAGAAACACTAATAACTTTTATTGATTCTCTAGAAGTCAGTGCTTCGGTAAAGAATGAACTCAAAGAGCTTTCACCTAAAAACTATATTGGGGTTGCCTCAAAATTAGCCAAAAAGATTTAATTATAGTCGGTATGTCGGGAGGGGTGGATTCTGC
>CAZLQT010000021.1:0-17869 GCA_964561815.1 uncultured Woeseia sp. | reverse complement strand
TTAAGGGTATTTTAGTTTGAAGATCTTTTAATTAACTCATCAATCATGATTTCGCAAAATTCATTTTCTAATTTTGATGAATTCTCTAATGGTAGGTTTAATATTAAGTAATTTTCTTCAGTACCAAATTCTTTCCAGGTCGGATTATTAATTGAATTGGGCGTTCCCTTTTTTGCAAACTCAGCCCAGTACTCCATCATCGCATCTGTCAGTTGAAGATCATCGGCGTTTGTGGGTAGCCATTGATCATGTGTGTTAAAGACATAGGGGATCTCTGCGCCATGGTAAGAGAGTATCTTTTCACTACCTTCTCGCCTACGAGTAAAATGATATTGGTAGACGTTGTTCCCATTTTTAGCCAGTGATCTCGCGATAAAGGCTGACGGACAAAGAGTTACTTGATTCGTTGTTAGATGATCCATTGCCAGTCTTGGATCTTCTAGATTAAGCAACGCAAGCAATGTATCTTTCTTCTCTGGATAGTAGCGCTCAATATGCTTATCGATATCATTTTCCGTGACGTTCTCATCGATATACATGTAATCCTCATTTTTATTGCTACCAATCATCAAATCAATATTGTTAAAAGACCCTTCTTCCAATAGTCGAGTAAGATTATTAGGTATCAATTCACCATCAATGTTAGGGCCATAAGGATGACCAAGGGTTGCTGAAGCAGAGAGGACTGTCTCGGCAGTAAGATTTTTCATGGCTTGCAAATTTTGAGCACCTAATAGAGTCTGGGCACTGATACCAAGCTTTTCGGATTCATCTTTTGATGTCCAATCGAAAAGATTATAGGCACCGCTTTGTATGATGCCTCTCTTGAATAAACCTCTTCCTCTAGGCGCAGTCATCAAATACGATACATGAGCGCCACCAGCAGACTCACCAAAATAAGTTATATTCTCAGGGTCTCCACCATAGAATGAAATGTGATCTTTAACCCATTGCAGAGCCATCATTTCATCTTCAAGACCAAAATTACCGGTTTGATCGGATAGTTCTGGGTGCATAAAGAATCCGAAGATGTTTAATCTGTAATTGATGGATACCACCACCACATCCTCTTTGGCTAACTGGTGGCCTAAATAGTTGGGTTCGTATGACCAGCCTCCAGTGTCAGCACCTCCGTGCACCCACACCATAACCGGTTTCTTGCTTGTTTGATCCAGCGAGTCCGTCCATATGTTCAGATAAAGACAATCTTCACTGACGGCATCAACGTGGTTAAAAACAGAACGAGAGTTCCCGAATAATTCTGCAACATCTTTGTACCAAACAGTGGTGTATTCATCTTGCATGCATGCTGGTTTAAAGCTTTCTGCATTAATAACCTTTGGAGATGAAGTGAGCGGGGCAGGCGATTGCCATCGCAGTTCTCCAATTGGCGGTTGAGCATAGGGGATGCCTCTGAAGATAAATACATTATTCTCATTATCAAATTTGCCTCTGATTTGTGAATCATGCAGATTAATGGAGACTCCAATTTCAGTGAGATTCGCTTTTACTGGAATACAGAGCAGGAAAAGAAGAAGAGTTGAATGAATCCGTCTCATACTTAATCGATAGTTATAATCACGTTACCAATAACTGATCCTGCTTCCACAGTTTTATGGGCATCAATAACATCTGTCAATGCAAAAGATTCAGCAATAATAGGATTAAGAGCATTATCAGTGAGAGCGTCAGTGATGCCTTCGTTGATTTTAGCTCGATCGCTATCTGGAACGATATAGATAAGATAGGTGTTCAATGTCACACCCTTGAACATCAAGTCGTAAAAAGGAACAGAGGGATTGGCTTCAGCAACAGAGCCGTATGAGGCGATGGTGCCATTGTTTTTGATAACATGTTGACTCACAGGGAGGTTTCCACCAAATTCTACTTCAAGTATTCGATCAACCCCATGACCTTTTGTAAAATCGTTAACCGCTTCTATGACATCATCGGTTTTATAGTTAATCACCAGATCTGCCCCAGCTGATCTTGCAGCTGCTGCTTTGTCATCACCGCTAACAGTGCTAATAACATTAGCGCCTGACCATTTAGCCAGCTGAATACCCAAATGACCAACTGCTCCAGCACCTCCCGTAATTAATATGGTTTGATCCTTAACTGAACCGTCACAAAAGATTCCGTAAAAAGCTGTCGCAGCAGGTATTCCTAAGCAGGCAGCAGTCTCAAATGAAGTGCTCTCAGGCATTGTCACCGCTTGGCTTGATGGAAGTGAGATTAATTCAGCACAAGTTCCATCTGCTCGACCAAAGGCTCCGTTCCAAATCCATACCCGCTCACCAATTCTATCTTTACTCACCCCTTCACCCACTGCCTTAATCACACCACCACCATCCGAATGAGGGATGATTTGTGGAAATTGCAACTCGCCTCTTGCTCCAGCTCTAGTTTTAACATCTGAAGGGTTAACACCCGATGTCTTCATTTGCACAAGCACATCACCTTGACCCAGTGTAGGATTGTCTATCTCTCCAACCTGAAGAACTTCGTCTGCCGACCCGATTGTTTCATACCATGCTGCCTGCATTTTATTCCCCTTCGATTTCAATCATTGATAGGTTTTCTGTGTGACCGTCAATGACGAGCATTTGCCCGGTGATTTTCTTTGCCAGTGGCGACAGCAAATATACTATCATTCCCACAATCTCTTCTGCATCAATAAAACTTTTCAAAGATGTTTGACTCAGATAGGCAGCTTTGATTTTCTCGGGTGTCGTATCTCGATACTTAGCTTCTCGTTTTATCACTTGCTCAATGCGTTCACCATTGACCGAACTGGGACAAATAGTATTAATGCGAATATTGTCTTTTCCATATTCCATAGCCCAAGTTTTTGTTAGCCCAATCAATCCCCATTTTGTTGCTGAGTAAGAGGATCGAAGCGGCGTGCCCATGAAGGATGAAGTTGAACCAATATTTATAATGGATCCTCCACCCGCTGATTTCAAAAGAGGAATTGCAGCTTTGCTACAAAGGAAGGTCCCGTTTAGATTTACGCTTATAGTGTTTTGCCAGTCCTCAAAAGCAGTGTCCTCTAGTTTAGCCGATGGTCCAGCTACACCAGCGTTGTTAATCAGAGCATTAATGTCTCCAAAGTTGTTTTTAATTTCATCAAACAGGGATAAGACTTCTTTCTCATCAGAAACATCAGTCTTTAAGGCAATTACTTCAGGGTTCTTTTTTGAGAATTGATCCAGAGCTGCCTGATCTTTATCGCAGATGATCACTTTAGCACCAGCTCCTGAGAGTGTGCGAGCCATCTCAGCTCCTATCCCTGAGGCACCTGCAGTGATCACTAGTTTTAATTTTTTTATATGGTCCATTAATTTAAAAGAGGTTCAATCTTAATTTTAAGCCATTCAATGAGATCCTCACCGCTTAAACTCCTAGCGGTTGCCAATTCCCCAGCTAGAGTTGCAAAGACAATTTCTTGATTAGTATCTAAGACAACCAGAGCAGGTATGCCTTCGCTAATCGGGTTCCCATAGCGTTCAGCTATATCGAGATTTTTATCCCATTCTCCTACATCCACAGGAACAACTATAAAACGCTGATCCAGCCAATCTTTGATATCCTCTCTTGCGAAATACTCACCAAGAGTTCTGCAATCTGGACACCAGTTTCCTCCCATTGTAAGTAAGATGTATTTTTTAGACTCATCAGCTAATTTCATTGCATCAGCAATATCTTGATGGGCATCTGCGGTTTCATCATAAGGTCGATAATCAGACAGTGCCCAACCATTAAAACTGAACAGGAGTGCTGATATGAGGATGAGTTGTTTCATATTATAAATGGTTACTCTTTATCTGATAAACGTATGCTGGAGGTATATTTTTCATCGTGAATCCAAATAGCTCGGAGCTTTTATTATATTGGCCCAAAACCTTTTTTGATATTGGGCAACGAACAAAATAAGTAACGATGGAGACGCAACCTTGTGGATGCAGTAGTTTGAAAATATTATCTAAAATAGACAACTGTTGCTCTTGTTTTATCATCACAAATGGTAGGCTACAAACAATGTGTCTTACTTCATAGATCCCTTGAGCTTGAAGCAATTTCTTTGCATTTGAAGCATCTTCTGCAAAGACATTGGCGTTTCTGTATTTATGACTAAGATAATCGGCAAAGTCTTCATTCTTATCAATTAGTATTAGCTTATCTTCTCGAACTTGCCTTTGCAGGATACATTCGGTGATAGCTCCCATGCCTGAGCCTAGCTCCAGAATATAACCTTCATCCATTCCTTCAAGATGCGCGGTCATAAGCTTGCCTGTTTCAGCACTAAAAGGAAACAAGGCTGCGATTTCAGTTGGATTTGCCAATAAATTTTTGTACCAGATACTTTGGTGCTCGAACCCATCCATTTTAATTATTTTTTTCATAGCTTTTTCCCTTTAGAGATCACTAAATAAATATCTTGAGTGTTACTTATTGAGTCCAATGGATTGCTATTTAGAATCACAAGATCTGCCAATTTACCTTCATCAATAGTTCCAATTTGATCTTCAATGTTTAAGAATTCAGCAGGGGTAATGGTGGCCGAACGCAAGACTTCCCTTTGGGTCATCCCAGCCTCAAAGAGCAGTTCTAATTCCTTGTGGAGACTATAACCTGGTGTAAGGTACCCAATGGGCGTGTCCGTTCCTGCAATGATTCTCACCCCTTCCTCATTCATTATTTTAACCAGATCCAAGCTCCACTTATCAAAGATCACATCATTCTCACTGGCACTTTCTCCTGACAATTTATCCGATCCTTCTTGCCAATCGTCACGAGCTTTTGTTGGCAGGTATTGATAAGTTTTCTGCCATTCTGAATCGGCATAGAATCGTCTTGAATCAAGTGTGTTAATAGTAAGTGTCGGTGTTTGAAAGACACCGAACTCTGCTAATTTTTTAATAATCCTTAAACATCTCTCAGGATCATGATTGCCAATTGCATAGTATCTTTGTGCGGAATGTATTTTTGTTCTTAGAGCAGAACCGGCAATAGCATTTTCATTTTCCAGTTCTTTTCTTCGTTTGGCTAATAATTCTGGAGCATCTAGTGAGCAAGCAATGTCCATGTTTCTGACATGCTGCATACCGCCAAGACCTGCTTCTATGGCTTCTTCTAAATCAATGCTCAAAGGTATATGCCCGGTGACTCTCAAATTGTTGTTCTTGGCAATTTTTAACAATTCTAAATAGGTTTCTTTTGTAAGCATTTCGTAGGATTTGAGAAAGGTCACCCCGTTTTCTATCAAGTCATTTACAACTTGCTCAATGTCCGATGTTTCATCAATACCGATTGATAATTCAGGAAAGCCAGGCTCCATTCCCTTATAGACTCGATCACGACCATCAATCAAGGGTCCAGCATAATAAAGTCTGGGTGTTGAATCTGGATTGGATTCTATGAAATCTATTGAAGGTTGGAGTTTGCCCATGATTGCTCCAGTATCTCTGATGCTGGTGATCCCATTTTTTAGAAATAACTTGAAATAGGTCTCATGATCGATCTCCGGGATAAAGGTTAAATGGACATGGGCGTCCCACAAACCAGGGATGAGAAATTTACCGCTCCCATCAATGATCTTATGCCCTTCTTTTTGATCAGCTGTGAGTTGATTGGAATCAATAATCGATTCTATTTTACCGTTCTCGATAAGGACGGTTTGATTTGATCGAACCGGATGCTCAGCATCGATCAGAGTAATATTTTCAATCATTAAATCCGCATGAGCAGTGATCTCCATAGACAGCAACAGACATAAAATAGTTATACATTTTCTATAGCTCATAAACCCTCCGAAATAACAAAGTCCCTAAATGAACAGTCCTTAATATGTTTGATAGCATCTTGGTATTCTTCTCCATCATATACCGATTGTGCAACTTGATAAGTAGGGAATTCAACCAAAACCGTTCTTTCAAGCTTTGCACTCTCTTTATTGACTTGTTTGCCACCGCGGACTAGAAATTTACCACCGTTCTTATTGACAATAGCTGTCGCTGCCTCAGCATACAATTCAAAGGCTTCCTGATTATGGTAAATGCATCTAACTATCCAATAACCCTTCATAGGGCCATACCTCCAAACCATGGATCGCGTTTCTAATATCCATGCTTAAATTCACGCTCCCAATCCTCGTTTTTTGTTCTAGATCAAACAAACTGATGGTTGATGGGGAGGAGCCCACCGCGATTAGGTTTTGGTCAAATAAACACAGACCCCTGGCAAATCCTTGCCGGGCTATTCGGCTGTCATCCAGATCAGTGTGTGTTAACTCGTCTTCTTCGTATCTCGGGATAGCTAAATTTGTCTCCTCGCCCTCACGACTAATAGCCCTAAGGCAATCACTTTGCGTGTCATTAAAAATAACACCCTTCCTAAACGGTCGGGCATTGTGAGTCCCCTGGGGCAGACTGCAATATTCATTGGCGTTGAGATCACTGTCCAGATGAATCAATGCATCCGTTCTCAAACCGCTTGTAAAGAGGCCTTTTTTAGAGCATCTAACATTATTCAAGTGCAGATTATTGGCCATTTGAGGTCCGTCCTCTGTCTGTGGATCAAACAATTGGGACTTCCAGCCTTTTGGTGTCTTTCGCAGATGAATACCTCGCGTGAATTCATCTCGATCAAGATCAAAGACTAAGATGCTGTCATAGCCTGTTGAGGTAACAAACAAGAGATTCTCATGCTTATTAATTTCATGCGCGTGTTTTAAGAAGGGGTTCTTGTAGGAGCGTTTGACTTTAAACTCGAGGTCATAGACGAAAATTTCATCACTGGCAGCAATAAAAATCTCACCGCCACTAAATTCAATCCCTCTTAATCCACGATCCCAGCCTCGACCAGTGAAATCAATACCCGAATCATCCCAATCAACCATAAGCTCTGCAATTTGCTTTTCAAAATCAACCAAATAGATGCCCCCATGAGATTCACCCTGTTGGCTTCCTCGAACAACAGATGTGGCTATGAGTGTAGGCAGTGATTTCATTTTTTTATTGTAATCGAAATGGAATTACACATTAAAACTAAATTAGATAATTTCTATGATAAGGTTTGACCTATGCTGATTATAAAACTCTATGCGTTGGTTTCGCTTTTTATCTTCGTCTCTACAAACGCCTTAGCAGAAGATGGGGTCAGGCAAATATATTGTGGGCAAATGCTCGATGTTGAAAGCGGGGAGATAATTGATGGGGTTATGATTTCAGTGGATGATGAAACTGAGAAAATCATCGATCTCAATTCCAATATTCAGCTAAGCGCTACTGATAATACCCTCGATCTAAGTGATCATTTTTGTCTGCCGGGTTTAATTGATATGCACACCCATATCTCGGAAAAAGCCTCGTCGAGTGATTTGAGTGAATTTTTAACTCGTACACAAGATCAGCAATTAATCGAAGCTCGAGAGAATGCTCAGACAACTCTTGAGGTTGGTTTTACCACGATCAGGGATGTCGGTGTTTATATTGCCTGGACGGATAGGCGGTTAAGAGATGAAATTAATCAAGGATTAACCCCAGGGCCAAGAATTCAAATTTCTGGGTACTACCTCACTATTCCAGGCGGAGGCGGTGATATTGATATACCCGACTATAAAGGCAAGGTTCCAGAGCATATTCGCCAGGGCGTGACCCAAGGCAAGGATCAATTTAGGCAAAGGGCAGAAAAAGCAGTTGCTGGCGGCGCTGATCTTCTAAAGATGATCGCATCAGGGGCTGTGCTCGCCTACGGCAGCATACCCGGGAGTCCTGAGATGAACCCCGATGAGATTCAGGCAGTGGTTGATGTTGGCCATCAGGCTGGGATTAGAGTGACAGCTCATGCACACGGTGCCGAGTCCATTAAACAGGCAATATTAGCGGGTGTTGACAGCATTGAACACGCCTCTTTAATCGATGATGAGGGAATTCGATTGGCTAAAGAGAAAGGAGTGGCTCTATCCATGGATATATACAACGGTGATTACATAAACACCGTCGGGGTTATTGAGGAATGGCCAGAAGAATTTCTAAGAAAAAACAGAGAAACGACTCAAATTCAAAGAGAAAATTTTACAAAAGCACATCAGGCAGGGGTCATAATAGTTTACGGCACTGACGCTGGTGTTTACCCTCATGGCGACAATGCAAAACAGTTTGCCTATATGGTTGAACACGGCATGACGAGCCTCGAAGCTATTCAATCAGCTACCATTGTGGCTGCAAAAGTGATGAATTGGGAGGATAGAGTAGGGCAAATCAAGACAGGTTATTTTGCAGATATTATTGCTGTAAGGGATAATCCTTTGCTAAATATTCGTTTACTCGAAGATATTAATATAGTTATTAAAGGGGGCGTGGTTTATAAAGCCAATTAAAATCATGAAAAAATATCGCATCATAGTCTCTTTGCTTTTGCTATCGAGTTTCATCGGAGTTAACGCTAAAGCGACGCCAGTGATGGATATCCCTGAAGTAATTTTGACGGGTGTTCCTTTTGAAATCAGCGTAACTGATTTTGATCAAGGCAGAGTATGCGATTACAGGTTAGCAATTGATCAAAGAATCTACGAACCTGCTGAGTGCAATGAAAGTCTACTCAGCTTTGAATTTTTATTGATAGAAGACAGATCCATCAATCAACTATCGCTTCAAATTGGTGATCAAGAGGTTTCTAGCAACGAATTAAATGTATTGTGGGGATGGATTTCCATCATGCCGCCATTGGTTTCTATTCTAGTGGCACTCTTTTTTAGAAGTGTTATCCCGGCATTGTTTCTAGGGGTTTGGATTGGGTCTTTCTCTATCCTAGGTTTTAAAACGAGTGTTGTGTGGCAGAGTTTTCTGGATGTGGTTGCAAAATACGTAAAGCAAGCTCTTGCAGACCCAGATCATGCTGCCATCATCATCTTCAGTCTCATGATAGGCGGGCTTGTGGGTATTATCTCAAGAAACGGTGGAATGCTAGGCATTGTTAATGCGCTTAAGGGGTTTACCACCACAGCAAAACGCGGCCAATTAATTACCTCCACTCTAGGTCTGACCATTTTCTTTGATGATTATGCCAACACCTTGGTTGTCGGTAATACCATGCGTAAAGTTACGGACAGATTAAAGATTTCTAGAGCAAAGTTAGCATTTCTTGTCGATGCAACTGCAGCCCCAGTCGCTTGTATTGCATTAATCACTACCTGGGTGGGCTATCAGATCGGGATGATCGATGTTTCAGTCGATCAGATTGACGCAATTAATCAATCGGCCTATTCGATTTATCTCAACTCTATTTTGTATAGCTTCTACCCAATTTTTATGTTGGTGTTTGTTTTTACCATTGCTGGATCGGGTCGAGATTTTTCTGTCATGTACGATTATGAGATTGCAGCAAGACAGGGGAACGATAAATCAATTCAAGGCGCTTCAGCCGGTTACACCAATGAAGAATCCAAACAGCTTGAAGCAAAAGACCCAAATAGAGCCAGAGCTGTAAATGCTTTCTTGCCAATATTAGTTTTTATTATAAGTGTGATTAGTGGATTGTTCGTTACCGGTGAAGGCGACAATATTCAGGATATTATTGGTTCTGCCGATGCCTACCAGGCGCTCTTATGGGGATCCTTGATTGGTGTAATGACGGCATTTCTACTCTCTATTGCTCAAGGGTTAATGACCTTGGAGGAAACAGTGCAATCTTGGTATGAAGGCATTAAATTTATGATTTTTGCCATTATTGTGTTAATTCTTGCATGGTCTTTAGGGCAAACCACTGAACTTCTTCAGACAGCCCAATACCTTGTCTCAATTCTGGGTGAGTTTTTACCGGTAGCCTTTGTGCCAACCATAATATTCATTCTAGCGGCCGCAACTGCTTTTGCCACAGGCACCAGTTGGGGAACCATGGGGATATTTTATCCCATTGTTATTCCTCTGGCATGGCAGGTTCTTTTTATAAATGGCGTTGCTGATGTCGAGCATATGCACATCATATACTCTTCAGTTGCCTGTGTTTTATGCGGAGCTGTTTGGGGCGATCATTGCTCTCCGATATCAGACACCACAATTATGTCGTCAATGGCATCCGGCTGTAATCATATTGATCATGTGGCAACTCAGTTCCCTTATGCGATGATCGTTGGATCGATCGCATTGTTACTTGGAACAATTCCCGCTGGTTACGGTTGGTCTCCACTTTTGATGATTCCTTTAGGGGCGTTAATGATTTTTACAATAATTTTCCTTTTTGGAAAAAGGATCAATTAATCGTCATGGACGTTAAGGGAAGCAATAAAATTTTTAATGGTGTTCATCAGATTTGTTCGCATGCCTCTGAGTCGACAAATTGCGAAATGACTTTTTCAATTTATCTTCCAGAAAATTCTGATTCTAATAATCTCAAAACATTAATTTGGTTGTCAGGACTTACCTGTACTGAAGAAAACTTTCGCATTAAATCTGGGGTTCAACGCATTGCCTCAGAATTAAATATGATTATTGTCTCCCCAGATACCAGCCCTCGAGGCGAGGGTGTGCCTGACGATGAACACTATGCTTTGGGTCAGGGCGCAGGGTTTTATCTGGACGCCACCGCATCACCATGGGACAAACATTTTAATATGTACTCATACATTACCAAGGACTTGATGGGGGTTATCACTAATAACTTCAATATTGATGCCGATAGAATAGGAATATTTGGCCATTCCATGGGAGGCCATGGCGCCCTTTCAATTGCTATCAAAAACCCGGAATTATTTAAAACAGTTTCAGCATTCTCACCCATTTGTTCGCCCATAAAAGTGGGTTGGGGAGAAAATGCATTTGCCGCTTATTTAGGCGATGAAAGATCTGACTGGGCTGATTACGATTCAACAGAATTAATATTAAACAGAGGTTGGTCTTCAGATATTCTAGTTGATCAAGGTCTTGATGATGAGTTTCTTGATGAATATTTAAAGCCAGAACTACTTTCGGAAGCTTGTCGCCAGAAGGGCATTAACCTTCAATTGCGGCAACACAAAGGTTACGATCACAGTTATTTTTTTATTGCCAGTTTTATTGAAGACCATCTTAAATGGCACGATCAAAGGTTATAGAGTTTCTCTTAACTGATCTAGATACCAGCTGATAAATCGCTTTTCAGTCGATTCCTTTTCAGAAAAGGGACCGGAGGAATACTTTCTTGAATTAACACCTTTTTGATTATTCACGATGATTCTTTCATCAGCTTTGGTGGTTACATCCCACAACCAGATCAGACGCTCGAGGTCATAATCTCCTCCTTCTTTAGCATCTTTATCAACCATCCAGTAAACATCGCATTGACTGGTGTGATGAGTAACAGGGGTAAACACATAGGCTACAACATGATCAGAGTAAGCCAGTAAAAAGCTAACAGGGCCCAGACTAAAATCAGAGGCACCCGGATTATAATCTGTTATATCTCCTATCAGGGGGGCCAATGCTTTACCGTCTTCACTGCCAGTTATATAGCCTCCAAACAGAGCATATCGATGATAGGCGTATTGTTCTTCAGACTCAATTTGAACATCATAATCCGCAGCTATGCTGTAATCCTTCATGCCGCATTGATCCAGGGTCTCTTTCATTGGTTTTTGAGCTAATTCATACTCTTCACTGGACTCATCGTATTTTAAGCTGTGTGATTTCGCATATTCTGGATGGGCAGGAGCGCAGTGATAACATTCGTTGTAATTTTCAACCGTGAGCTTCCAATTCGCATCGATGGAATAATTCCTATGAGCAGCTATTTTTAAATCTTTCATCCCAAACATCTGCATCGGTTCAGTTAATTCTTGTTTCATCATCTCAAGTGATTTTGGATGATCTGAAAAATTAATCATGATCAATCCTTCAATGACATCAATCGAACAGTCGTGGAGACCCAAGTTTTTTTTATCGATATCCGTGCTCAAATTCTTAGCAGCAACTAAATCGCCTTCTAGGTTATAGGTCCAAGCATGATAGGGGCAGGTTAATCTCTTTACATTGCCTTTGCTCTCAAGACAAACGTGTGAACCTCGGTGTCTACAAACATTCATAAAGGCTCTAATCAAACCGTCTTTACCCCTGATGATAATCACCGATTCAGTAAGCAGATTAAAGAGAAAGTAGTCACCCGCATTGGGTATTTGTGATTCATGACCTGCTAACAACCAGGAGTTCATATAGATTTTTTCAATCTCTAGATTAAAAATTTCTTCGTCTTTATAAAATTTTTGATCCAGAGACCAGTCTTTAATCTGGTTATTAATTAGTTGTTCTAGTTTTTCCATAGGTTAAGAAAATAAGAGGTAGTAATGGCAGAAATTTAGCACAAAATTAGATGCTCTGCAGAGATTTTATTCGCGATGATTTATAGATTAGATCTTTTTCTTCGTCTTCTTTTTTTCGTTGTCTTTGTCTGTTTCTTTTTAGGTAATTTGACAACTTTAGCCAACTCATCGAATGGGTCTGATTCATGGGGTATGGACATGGCTCCAACAAAGTATTCTTGGAATAGGGGCTCTGTAGCTGTCTCTATTTTTTCTATCTTTTTCACCTGTTTTTCAATCTCTCTTCTGCTTTTTGTGTCCAGAAGAGCCATCCTTGCTCCTGTGCTCGCTGCATTTCCAGCTGAACTTACTTCATCCAGGTCACAATCAGGTATCAGACCGAGTACCATTGCGTATTTCACATCTATATGACTACCAAAGGCACCAGCAAATCTAATCTTGTCTATTTTCTTGATATCCAATTTATCCATCAGTAATCTTGCCCCGGCATAGAGTGCAGCTTTAGCCAGTTGAATGGCCCGAATATCATTTTGTGTAACAATTATTTTCTGCTGACCGTCATAGAGCATATAGGAATAAGTTCTGCCGTCTTTAAAAAGGCATTGATTGCCTTTAGCTACTTCCTCATTCATTAGCCCATCGGAAGAAATAATTCCTGATAAGTACATTTCTGCTACAGCTTCTATGATTCCAGAGCCACAAATACCCGTTATCCCAATATTCTTTGTGCTTTCTTCAAAATCAGGATCATCAGACCATAAATCTGAGCCTATTACTTTGAAGCGAGCTTTTAGATCTGACGGGTTGATTCTTACTCTTTCAATTGCCCCTGGGGCAGCTCGTTGTCCTGAATTAATCTGAGCCCCCTCAAAAGCTGGGCCAGTGGGACTTGAGGCAGCTAAGATTTGGTCTTCATTACCAACCACTATTTCAGCATTGGTCCCTACATCAACGATAAGATTCATTTTTTTCTGATTGTAAGGTTTTTCAGTAAGGATGACAGCAGCCGCATCAGCTCCAACATGCCCAGCTAAACAGGGTAGAACATAAATCTCAGCTTGAGGATGAATATCCAATCCATAATCACAAGCACTGATAGCAAGGGCTTCACTGGTTTCCAGTTTAAACGGTGCAACACCTAAAGGCACAGGGTCAAAACCAAGAAAAAGATGGTGCATAACTGGATTACCAACCACAGTGGTCTCCATTACTAGATTAGGTTCAATCTCTGACTCAGAACAGGCTTTCTTTATCAGATTGTTAATGGCATCGCGAACAACTTTGGTCAATTCAGTTTGAGATCCTGGATTCTGCATACAATAAGACACTCTACTCATAAGATCTTCTCCGAACCTTATTTGTGGGTTCATTGATCCCTGACTTGAAATGACCTTGCCATTTTTTAAATCGCACAAATTAACAGCGATTGTGGTGGAACCAATATCTATAGCAGCACCGTATATTGCTTCAATTAGCCCAGGCCAGACACCGACAACCTCTTTCTGGCCTCTGACAGCAAGAGTAAAACCTTCAGAAGAATCTTTAATCGCATCAGCTAGTGTTTTTGAACTGCAGCTAATTGTTTCTATACTTAAAGACCAATCAGCTCTGAGAGTATCTTTTAGCAATCTTTCTATATTTCCAGATACGTCTATTTCTGAGTCGATGTAATAGAGTCGTGTGATTGGATTAATGAAAATATCGGTAGCTTCAAAGTCTTTTCTGACAATTTGTTGATGAAGCTGACTTTCTGGGGGAACATCAATAACCACGTCACCAAGAAGTTTTGACTGGCAACCTAGTCTTCTCTCTTTTTGTAATGATTTTCGCTTTGCGTATTTTTTCTCAGGTTCAGATGTCTCTGAGAGATGTGATGCATTTGATGTAATACCGTGTTTTGCGAATTGACCCTCTGCTAGTTCTATCTGGCATCGACCACAAATAGCTCGTCCACCGCAAACAGAATCTAGATCTACTCCGAGAGATCTTGAGGCATCAAGAATTGTTGTCCCCTTTGGGAAAGAGCCCCTTTTACCTGAGGGCATAAACGCAATTTTGAATTCTTTTTTCTCGGCCTCAGCCATAAAATGTAGGGCTAAGCACGCCTCTTTCTTCGAGTTCTTTTCTGATTGGGTTCTCGATAACTCATTATCCAATCAGAGCATTCTGGGTCATGCCCCATTACCACATTAGCTCCTTTAACAGACTGCATAATTTCTTTTTCTAGTGGGTTAGTAATCGCACAAGGCATGCCACTCGCAATTGCCATAGCAATAAAGGCCGTGTTTAGACCATGACGATTAGGTAAGCCAAAGCTTAGATTAGAGGCACCGCAGGTAGTGTTTACTCCTAGTTCATTTTGTAATTTTTTTATTAATTCTAGAACTTGTCTGCCTGCATCATTAATAGCTCCAACAGGCATAACCAGTGGATCAATAATTACATCCTCTTTTGGAATTCCATGATCCATTGCTCTCTCTACAATTTTTTTCGCGACATCAAACCTCACATTGATATCTTCTGATATACCCGAGTCATCATTGGAAATTCCTATCACAGCACAACCGAATTTTTTTACTAAAGGCAGGACGGTATCCAAACGTTCTTCTTCACCGGTTACTGAATTAAGCAGAGCTTTACCCTCATAAGCTTCGAGACCACGTTCTAGAGCTTCAACTATGGATGAATCAATGCATAGCGGAACATCAGTGATGCCTTGAATTAATTTTATTGAGTCGGCCAAAATTTTAGGCTCATCGGCCAAGGGGACTCCTGCATTAACATCTAGCATTTGGGCGCCTGCAGCCACCTGACTTAATGCATCCTCTCTAACTCTTTCAAGATTACCCGCTTTCATTTCTTCCGCAAGCAACTTTCTACCTGTTGGATTGATGCGTTCACCAATAATGACAAAGGGTTGTTCAGAACCAATAATGACTTCTTTTGTTTTAGAACTAATGACGGTTTTTGGCATTCTTTTCTCCTATTCTGGCTTTATACCCTTAGCTTTAATTGTTTTTTCAAGAACTTCATCATTGAATTGATTTTCCAGCTCATTGACCAGGTTATCAACCAGTTCTTGAGGATTTCCTTCCATCGCTTGTGTTTCCCTTCTCCATTCTGACATATAAGCTTCACTTGAGCCTTTGCCCGCTCTCATTGCAGCTCGATCAATCGCTACTTCAAATTTTGGGTTAAGTTGTTTTTTATACTTCTCTCTACCTACTTTGTAGATAACATGAGAAGGTATATCCCTCCAATAAATTGTGATCATCTTACCCACTAGTTAATCGCTTGATTTAATTGTGATTCAACATTCTCCAATCCTGTGTATTGGAAAGAGTAATCTAAGTCTAAAAAATCTGCATATTTTTTAGCATCATTTTGCAATGATTCTGATCTTGTTTGAGCTAAATAGACAACTTTTTTATAGTGTTTGAAATATTCATTTTTTAACTCTGGATATTTATCTATAGCTAAACCCTCAACTACCAATCTTTGAAAATGTTTAACCAGAAAATCAGTTAAATAAAGTGTGCCCATTTCTTGTTCAGTAAACTCTTTAAATTTTTTTTGCCCTGAATAGAATTCATAGCAATGAGCTCCATCCAATCTTTCAAGATCATATTCATTTAGAAGCGAGTCGAGCATCCCGCCTGTACCGCAATCAGCATAAGCAATAAAAACCTTTGAAAAATCATCTTTTAAGGCATTGTATTTTTCTTTAATTTTCTCTGGTATTAATTTTGGGGTGTTATGCAGTTCTGCATTGAGACATTGTATGGTCACATGATCCCATGAGTTGAGCTTTTTAATTTGGTTAAGTTCGAATGAGAGTGCCCCGCAAGCAATAATAAGTACTTTTGAGGTCATTTTTAATTCTTTGCAGCCACCAATTTTTTCATCGTTTCTACAGCGCTTCCTGCATCCATACAATAGGCATCAGCACCAATAGCTTCTGCAAACTCATCATTGAGAGGTGCGCCACCAACCATGATAATGTATTTGTCTCTTAGGCCTCTTTCTTTAAGTTCATCAATGACAACTTTCATATAAGGCATTGTTGTTGTAAGCAGAGCTGACATACCTAATATCGTTGCATCGTGTTCTTCTAGTGCATCTATAAATTCATCCACATCAGTATTAATACCAAGATTAAATACCTCTACCCCTGCACCTTCCATCATCATTCCGACAAGGTTTTTACCAATATCGTGGATGTCTCCTTTTACTGTACCAATAACCATTCTAGCTATCGGCTCTATTCCAGATGCTGAAAGGATAGGTTCTAATAAAGCCATACCAGCTTTCATGGCATTTGCTGCTAACAAAACTTCTGGAACAAATAAGATACCATCTCGAAAATCATCACCAACAACAACCATTCCTTCAACCAATGCAACGTCCAACACCTTGGTGGCTTCCCATCCTCTATCTAAAAGGATCTGAGTCCCTTCTGCAATCTCGTCTGCTAGGCCGTCATAGAGGTCTTCATGCATCTGTTCAACGAGTTCATCGTCGTTCAATTCTGAAAGGATAATGTCATCAAATTCTTCGGTCACAATCTTATTCCTCAATTTTCCGATATATAGTACTTGAGGAGAGATTATTTAGCTACAAAGTCCTTCTTCTTTTTCTTCTTCGTTTGGCGCTCACTTTTGACGATTGTGGATTGATATAACTGTTTATCATGTTCTTATTTCCCTCTGTCATGGATCCCAAATCGCTAATAATCTTATCTAGATTTATTTTTTGAGTTGAAGGTTCATAATTTTTTAGTGATTCTGACATGGCTTTAATATGCAAATGCGTGGTTCCACAGCAGCCACCAATGATTTTAGCGCCCATATCAAATGCATAACGAGCATATTGGGCCATCATCTCAGGTGTTCCGTTGTAAGTAATCTTATCCCCGCTAAACTCAGGTATGCCGCAATTTGCTTTTGCCACAAGTATCATCTCTTCATCAGGCTTGTATGACTTAAAACATATTAAGGATCCAATTAATTCAGAGGCACCAATTCCGCAGTTAGCTCCATAACCAAAAACGTTAGGTGAAAAACTAGCAGTTAGGTCGGTAAGCTTTGCAGGCTCTAAGCCCATCATTGATCTTCCATGTGTATCAAAGCTGTATGAGCAAATTATGGGTAAGCTTGTTTCTTGGGCTGCAAGTAAAGCCGCTTCCATTTCTTCTTCAGATGACATTGTTTCAATCCATAAAAAATCAACACCACCTGCTTTAAGAGCTAGACTTTGTTTCAGAAAGGCATCTTTAGCTTTCTCTTTTGATAAATCACCGAGTGGCTCAATAATTTCGCCAGTCGGACCTATAGATCCCGCAATAAAAACCTCTCTTTTTGATTTTTCAATAGATTTTTTGGCTATTTCAGCAGCTTCATAATTAATTTCATCTGCTTTATCTTCATCACCGTGAAGGGATAATCTAAATTCATTTGCTCCAAATGAATTGGTCAGCAAGATATCAGAACCTGCCTCTAAAAAGCTCTGATGATTTGATTTAACTCTATCGGGATGTTCGAGATTCCATAGCTCTGGAGGGTATCCTGACTCTAA
>CAZLQT010000020.1:17321-18115 GCA_964561815.1 uncultured Woeseia sp. | reverse complement strand
CTCTGTTCAAAATAGTGTTTGATGGCAACGCTGCAACCAGCAATTAAACCGCCACCGCCCACAGGGCAAATAAAATAATCAATATTCTCCTCGATAAGAGCCATTTGATGTATCGCCTCAAGGGCTGCGGTCCCCTGCCCTGATATCACATCATAGTGATCATAAGCTGGTATTAGAAAGGCGCCTGTCTCGGTAGCAATTTTTTTAGCAATTGCTTGTCTTGATTCATTGTATCGATCATAAAAGATAACTTTTGCACCTAGAGATTCAGTTTTTTGTATTTTAGTTTTTGGGGTGTCCTCAGGCATAACAATCGTGGCTTTGACTCCCATAAGATTCGCCGAGTATGCAACTCCTTGAGCATGATTCCCAGAAGAAAAAGCAACTACATCCTTTTTTTCATTCTTTTGAAAATACTGATGCATCGCAAAATAGGCTCCTCTTGATTTAAAGGATCCATTGATTTGATTGCATTCTGCCTTTAGATACAAATTAACACCCATCTCACGATTCACCTCCTCAGAAGAAAGCACGGGTGTCTCTCTGATTACTCCAGCTAGGGCCTCATTGGCATTGAGTATGTTGTTAATATCGATCAATCTAATATTTACTTTTTTTATCTGTCATTTAATATTAAGTTTCATTCATATTTGAGGTGGAATCAAATGGAAACATACATTGTGACAATTTATGCAAAAGAAGATCATGCTGATGACGTGGAACAATATTATAAAGGGCTTCAGCCTCTCTATGAAGAAGCTCAGGGTTTCATTCAAAGAAAAATATTTCGCGCT
>CAZLQT010000020.1:0-17311 GCA_964561815.1 uncultured Woeseia sp. | reverse complement strand
GTAGAAGCGGTTCGCAACACATACTCAGAAGAAGAATTAGCCAATACACCAGAAGAGGATCATGATCACGGCGAACACTTTGTTATGATTGAAGAATGGGATTCAATTCAGGATCGGATTAACTTTGGGAGAAGTCTTAGTAAAGAGCACCATATGAAGGTAATACCGTATCTACTGCCAAATCACTCGCATGAGTTCTACAAGGATTTAAGCTAAAATATTGTCTATCTTTTTAGCACAGATAAAGTCATTCTCAGAAAGTCCACCGATAGAATGAGTTGAGTAAACAACTCTGCAGGAGCCGTATTTAACTGTTAAATCCGGGTGGTGATCTTCAGCTTCAGCAATCCATGCAACAGCATTAACAAATGAGATAGTTTTGTTGTAGTTTGAGAACTTAAATTCCTTCACAATTTCCTTTGCATCGTCTGAAATCTTCCATTCAGGATCAATAGCCTCAGCAATTTGCTGTGCCGCAGCCATATCCAAGGGTTCTACACCGCCCTCACAGGGAACGCATTTTTTATTTTCTAAATCATTATTGCTCATTTTCTTCTCCTAATTTATAGATGGGGAATTGCAACAAAAGTGCCCCCATTCTGCTCCGATAACTTTCTCATTAAATGAGCAAATCTTGCTCCGTTTTCGTATCCAACCTGTGTTGGAAAACCAATGCCGTGAATCCTTACTAAACGATTTCCAAAACGATCTGCTTTATTGATTCGAGAAACATACCGACAGACTGCCTCAACAGAACCTCTAGGAAAATCATCACCAAAAACATAAATACTGATTTGCTTATCTTCTTCATAAAACGTACTGATTGCTTCGGTGATGCCTTCAACAGGGCTGGAATCACTATAGGGATTCCAGAATTGTAGCGTTCGGGTAATGTTTCGCCTAATCTCAGGTGAGTCTGGGATCCATCGGCCAGCATAGGTTCCAAACATATATTCACCCTCGTCATTTAAAACTTGTATGCCTTTAACGGTGGGGTAAACGCTTAAGGTTTCAGTAATCTTTTGTATCACTAGATTCCAAGGCCCTTGATACATACTGCCTGAGGTATCTATAACGAAAATAATATACTCGCTATCTACAGGAATGCCCCCCACAGTTGAATCGTCAGTTGGATTATAATCTTTGAGCAATCTCTTCATTTCTTCAGTTAAGGCCTGTTTTGCCGAGAGCAAACTGTTCATTGTTCCTGTTGACTCCTCGGACATTGATCTGGTTGCACTAAACTCACCTTCCATCTCTGAAAGGTCGCCTGCTAGTTTATTCTTTTTCTTTTTATTCTCTGAGAGCTGTTCTTCAATTTCCTTTAAGTCTCGATTTATCACAGTTGAATCGCCTCTAAGCTCATTGAGTTCTTGCTCCAACTTAACAATTAACTGCTGTAAATCTTCACGACTCTTCTCGATGGTCACCGGTTCATAAATTTTGGTAATAACCAGTAGCAAAATAACTGCTCCAAAACCACAACAAACCACATCCAAAAAAGACAGGTTGAAAGTTTCCATATTTCGTCTTTTTCTCATTATGGCCAATCCCTTGATGGAGCCATAAAGCTTCCATTGGAACGTATGGCAAGACGCCAGTATGCCTCAGCAGCAAAAGGGTCTCCATCCATTGGAAACAAGAGCACATTCACTGGAATTGGAGGGAGTTCTCTGAGTGCCTGATCGAAATATCTTATTCGCTGCTCTGGCTTAACCATTGTGCCAGGGCTTGAGTCGCGCCTACCCTGGGTGGGTAACCCATCTGTTAAAAGAAAAATATTATCGGGCCTGGGTTCCAGGTCATCAATCATCTCAAAGGCTTTGATGAGGCTTGTTCCGTTTTGAGGAATAGTTGATCTTAATTCATTCATGGCTTTTGCAATAGTGGTCCCATCTGTCACCTCTAACCAATCTCCTTCAGAGTCCTTGATTGCACTAACGGTTGATTCATTAAAAGTATAGATTTGGAACTTAGTGCCTTCTGTGAGACGAGTTGTTAGCCAGTCCACACTATTTACTGTTTGCCTCCATTTTGGTGCTTTGACCTTCTGGTTGTCTTGCATGTTTCTGTAACGAATAACATTGACATAGGTCCTGCCTAGCATACTTGCTGATGCATCAACCAAAAAAAGGACGTGTTTGCCACCCAACTTCAACTCTGTAAGATATTGACGATTGCCATCACCGATAAACTCCCTAAGTGATCTCCCAGGATCAGAGGCCTCAAGTGCTGCCTGAGCACTCATTCTTTTATTGGATTCCATGAGTTGTTGTATATCCGATTGAAGTCGCTTGATATCGTTCTCTGAGGCTAGGGAATTATTTTCATAAAACTCAATCTCTTTTAATAGCTCCTCTAGTTTCTCTTGCAATTCACTGACACTTCCTTGAATGAGTGTATTTTCCTTCTCCGTCTTTTCTAATGAATTATTAAGCCTTACCAATTGCTTTTGCTCATCAAATATTTGTTCCTCCAGCAGTTTGGTCTCTGATTGGAGTTCTGAGCTTGCCTGATCACTCCGACTTTTAACCTGAGAATTTATAATCATAAAGAATAAAATCACAGCCCCAAAACCGCATGAAATTACATCAAGGAATGATAAGTTGAAAACGCTAAATTGTCTTCTGGCCATAAATAACTGCCACTAATCTCCCTTAAGATGGGTGATTAAATTTTGATCGCAGTAACCTTCTGTCTCGAAAATCTGACGCTCTTGAAGTAATTGAAGCTGGTGCACTAAAAACATAATGACAATACTAATCAACAACGCAATAAAGGTTGAATTAAAAGCCACACCCAGGTTCTGAGTGACGCCACTAATATCCCCATCCACGGCTCTGTGAGCCAATGAAAGAGCGGCTCCAATGCCTCTAACTGTTCCAATAAAACCAATTGATGGAATCGCCCATGCTATATAACGTATCATGGATAGCTCTGATTCTAATCGGTCAGCTTCCGATTCAACCATTGTGTGGGTTGATGTGGAAACATCTAGAACATTCTTTGTGGTGGAAAAACGCTTTAACCCGTTCATGAGAATACGAGGCAATAGAAGCTGCTTCTTGGATTCAGGTAAATTTTCTAATTGTCTGAGAAAGTCTTTTGAATCCTCAGGCTTAATACTCTGACCCTCTCGAATAGGAATGAGGTCTTCTTGTAAGAGCCTTCTTTCGTTAATTGATGATTGTGCCTTAAGGGTCATAATTGCAAACGCCCAAAGCATCAAGATAAAACAAGCCTCTTGCTCAAAATCTCTGACTATGACATAAAAAGATCGTTCAGGGACATAGTTAATATCTTGCTCTATCATGGCTTGCTGTTCTTGAATTATCGAGGCAGCCTCTGGTCGAACAACTGAGACGTAAAAAGCGTGAACCAGGATAATAGATAAAATTAATGCGAATCCTTGGTATAAAAATTCCTTTGAAAGATTTTGTGTGTTCATTGAATCCCCTGTTTATATATCCGATGGAAAACTTACAGAAACATCTGCAGATAATGGCTCGGAAGGAATAAATTCTTCAAGCGTTTCCTCTTCATAGGCAGCTTGTATTCTGTCTAATTCCTGTTGTAATTCTTGATCAATCTCTTCTTGGGTCCTACTCATGCTGTTATCGGGAGCAGTTTGTTCTTTGGATTGGGAATAGACGGCTCCGATACCTAGGCTAAACCCAAGCAATAGTATCGTTAGATTTATTGATATTTTTTCTTTCACAATCTTTAATTTATTCGTTTTCAGTATACCTTGCAATTCTAAAACCAACATCTAATCTGCCTTGTGTGCCATAGTCTCGGTAAGCGAACCTTAATGCAGTAATGGTTGAATGTCGCCAACTTGATCCACGGATTACCCTCATGCTTCCATCCTCAGGTCCAACCGGGTCCTTATCAAGCTGATTAACTTGTCTATTCATCGTTGAATAATAATCATTCACCCATTCAGAAACATTGCCGCCTAAATCATAAATGCCGATGCTGTTTGGTTTGAATTTATTGCTTGGGGAAGAGACCGGATAACCGTCCCAATAATTCGACAACACATTAGTCATAAGGCTCTCGGCGGATTCATCCGCATAGTTTCCTGAATTCTCCTCCGGTGGCATGCTTTCGCCCCAAGGGTATTTCTGCTTACCGCCTCCTCCATTATATCTTGCTACCCATTCCCACTCAGCCTCTGTGAGAAGACGATAGCCATTAGTAATGGGTGTGATCAATTTTAATTTCCCGTCAACCAATCTGTAAGCTGGGCTCAAGGATTCCTTCTCACTTAACCAGTTACAATATTTAGCTGCTTCTTCCCAATTCACCATCACTGTGGGGTGAAACCCGTTAGAGAGTTCTCTATATGATTCAGCTCCTGATGTGTGCTTTGGATTAAAAGCTCTAAATTCATTATTGATCACTTCTCGAGTGCCCACGTAGAAGGGCCTGGTGATTTCAATTAGTCTTTCGCTCTCATTTGATTGTCGCCCTTGTGACCTTCTGGGGGTTCCCATAATAAATCGACCAGGGGATATTAATCTCATCTCCAGACCCTGAGATGTCTTTAAGGACTGAGGCATAGCGGCTAAGACTGTCTCCTCCTCAGTCAGTAATCTAATGTTTAAGGTCTGGTCAAAGCCAGGGGTCGGTTTGACTTTAATTTCTTGAGTAACAAGCCCATCTTTTTTAACCGTTAGAGTTTGTTCTTTTGCAATTAAATTTACCTTTAGAGGTATACGTCCGATGGTTTCATTATTATTCATCACCAAGGCATCTTTTGTTCCTTGAATGTTCACATTTCCATAAATCGGTTGAAGATCCACTTTTAGCAGCTCAGAATCTTTGCCCGTTGATTTCAGTGTTTCAACAGTATCCAATTGAATACTTCTGTCTTGAGTTCGAAAACCAGGCTTTGAGAAGCTGATTAAATGAGTTACAAGTGGCTCTAGCTCCAGATCAATGGGAGTCATTCCTAAATAGTTTGAATTCAGATTTACCGATGCCCCTTCAGGGGTACTTATAATTTGGAGCTTGCTGTCAAGTCGATCTAGCTTAAAGGGTTCTGTAATAATCTTCTCCCCGGCCTGAACGGCTAACTCTGAGGTGAGATCCTTATAACCTGATTTTCTAATTGAAAGAGTATGTTTGCCATC
The DNA here is from genome assembly GCA_964561815.1 of uncultured Woeseia sp. Lineage (GTDB taxonomy): Bacteria > Pseudomonadota > Gammaproteobacteria > Steroidobacterales > UBA11654 > CACPJA01. Next base: position 12,173 of record CAZLQT010000020.1, on the reverse strand, counting down.
AAGGATATCCAGATCCAAAGGACTAAAACCTTTGCTCTGTCCATCAAGGACGACTTCAGCTTCACTTGGGTCTGTATTTATCTGAACATCTGCCCATGCAGGCTCAAGATCAAAGATCAATTGCTGTTCTTGATTCATACCCTCGATATTCAATTGCTCCTGAATAGAAAAATATTTTTCAAATCTCAGTTCGATATTTTGTTTTCCAGCTTCTATTAAGTAACTGCCCTCTGATTCAGATTTAACCATTCTTTCATTAACATAAACTTCATAATCAACAGCGGGCTGTGTTTTAAATTGAATTACTCCTGGTAGTTTTTTAAGATTAATATCAAAGACTTGCGAAGATTCTTCATTAATCTCAATAACCAAGGTGTCAGTGAAGTAACCCGACTTAGAATAACGAGCTTGATACTCTCCAGGACGGAGTAAAAAACGACCACTAATTTTTAAATGAGGAAAAAACCCCCCAGAGACACTAATATTTGCATCACTCGGAGTTGTTCTAATTTCTACAGCCTTTGAGGTGAACAAATAAAACAAGAAATAAGTCAACGCCAAGAAAAAGACAGCGCCAGATCTTTGAAAAAACTTATTTTGGAAAATACTCTCACTTTGCCTTTTCTGAAATTGAGTAGGTTGATCCTCCATTGAAAGATTACTCACCTTCACTTCTAGTAATTCAGAAGAGAGATTAAAGCTAATTAACTTATCTGAGACCTCCAATTGATCGCCATCACTGATCCAGTGATTCCCTGTTAAAGGTTGTCTATTAATCATAGCCTCAAGAGTGGGGTTGATTTTTTGCAAAACATAACGGCCATCGATTAAATCGATAATCATAGCCACACCCAGTGAAAGCGAGCCTGAAATCTTAATATCAGTGTTTAGATCTGAGCCTATCCTTATAGGTAAATCATCACGGCTTAATGACCGCTCATTGTCTAATTCTTTTAAAATAATCTTCATATCCTGTCTCTGCATATGATTATAAACCTTTGATCTAAATTCTCTGGGCTGACTTTAAATCTCAATGTGGTATCTCTGTACCCAATCCTGGTTCCTTTTGCGGTATAAACTCCGGGTTTTAGCAGAATTGTTTTTTGCTCAAAAAGGCCAAACTTACCTGTTTTATAGAGCACCACATCTGTTTTAAGATCTGAGATCAGAGTAACTTCAACGGGTGTGGAGGCTATCTTTAAGATTTGTTCTAATTCACTGATTTGCTGGGTCATTTTTGGACCCTTGTTTATAATAGATTGGGCTTGAATTAAGGCTTGTTGAGCTTGATTAAACAATTTTTCATCATTCAGATTTTCAGCTTGTGCAACAAAAGAAATCATCTGATTTATTAAACGAATCCGGCTATTTACTCTCATCAAACTATCTTTGACTTCACCAATATTAGAATCAAAATTCAGTATTGTTTCATAATATGATTTGGCATCGTCCCACTCCTCATTAACCTCAGCAATCAATCCCTTGTACTTAAGAGATTTTGTGAGTGAGGTTCTCCTCTGAATCTCTAATTCTTCAATAGCTTGCTGTCCTGCTCTAGATTCAGGATCAATCTCCAAACTTTTTTGAAATGCTACCTCGGCTTCATCAAATTTTTCTTCCTTCATCAAGGCATAGCCCTTTGAAAGCGAGGATTGAAATTGCTCTTTATCGTTTTCTAAGATCGCTTTTGACAACCCTTGTTGTGCTTGTAACCATTCGGAGTCAATCACTAAGGCTTTTTCAAAAGCTCCAATCGATTCGCTCCATTGTCTTTGTTCACTCAAGCTTTCTCCCAACTGAGTGTATTCAATAACCTTGTCTAACTTAAGAGCTCGATCAAGACCTTTCCTCGCTAACTCATTGCCTCCGTCTATTGCTAATGCCGTTTCAAAATTTGCTATTGCCAGGTTCTTATCGCCCTCAAGGATAGATTCTTGTCCCAGTAGGAGAGCTCTTTCTAAGGTTTCTGGTATCGAAATTTCAAGATCCGTAAGTAACTGCATTGCTTCTCGATAGCTCTTAGCAGCTATATCATAAGCTCTATTAAGGTATGCGTCGTCTCCCTGAGATTGAAGGTCTCTAATCCTTACCCATTGCTCATCAGCCCATAATTGAACCCCGCTCGATTTTAGATCATCCATCTTATTCAGCATTTCAGATAACAACGCTTCAGCTATTGGTTTTTGAGCTAAGACTGCCTCATTTAAAAATACTTCAGTATTTCCGTCCTCTATACCCTCATCCGAAATACTCTCCTCATTCTCAGCGACAAACCGTGGTAGAACAAAAACCACAATGACAAGGATCGCTGCCAAAACTGTGAGCAGAGAATAAGCTGTGGCTGGCTTGACTTGCTGCTGACTTTGGCGGTCAAGCCTCTTCTGATGGATGGTCTTACCCTCAGATTGATTCTCAGTTAATTCAATTGACTCTGATTCTTCAGGAGTGGTCTTTTTCATGGCTTAGTTTACTGAACTGAAGAGTCTGAAATTTGAAAGCCGGTCTCATCAATATAAATCTGCTTGAGCAACTTCCTCCATTCAAGAAATTTTTCTTGTGCATTACCTGTCAATCTTATGGTTTGGCCTTCTAATTCTATAATTAGAGGTTCTGCTTGGGAATCAAAAGCAGTTCCAAGCTCTTTCATGGATTCTTTGTATATTTTTGCTTCGGATGCTTTCCCAAACCCGCTCCTCATTGCTTCCATACCTCCATAGATTGCCATTTGTCTCATGGTGCTACTGGCTCGACTATCACCATCGGAGGCAATTGCACCCAATAAGGCTGCTGCTCCGAGTAACTGCCTTGTTCTTGCTGATTTTTTCAATTCTTGATAAGTGATCATGTCTTCTCTTGAGAGCTTCCGCCAATCTTCATAGGGTTGTGAAATATTTTCATAAAGTTGAGCGTAGTACTCATTCAAAGTATCTAAGAGAAGAAACTCTCTTTCCTGAATGTTGTAAACCCGTTGCATAATGGCGTCATCGTCATCCGGTAAACGTTGAGCCTGATAAATATTCTTTTTGTCTTTAACTAAATATTCATTATAGACATTGGGGATCAATTCTGCTGCAAACCTTATGTCACCTATTTCACTAATTCTCTCTAGCTCTTCAGTCTCAAATTGTTGTTTAATCTTTATCAAATCATTAGCTATTTTGTTATAAACATTTTGATAAGGATCCTGTGTTAAATCTCTTCTCTTACTGTATGAACTTTGGGCGATGGTGGATGAATAAACTTTATTGACCCACTCTTTTCCAGTGATATCCCAGACGCCTATTCTGATTGAAATATCTAAACCATCTGATACCTCTATCCTTCCAGTAACAATAAGGTCAATTGCTTCTGAAATTTCAGGTAACACCCATACACCGCCCCAAAAACCAGTATCTTGTAAGGTCTTCTTTAAGTGAAAAGGCATATATCTGGCCTCAGCTTTCCTAATTTCAGGGAAAATAAAATCATCTTCTTCCTCGGGTATGTTTGGATCAAAAAGCAAAATTCCTATATCGAGAAGCTCTTCTGAAGGGAGTTCAATCTGTGCGCGATCCAAACCAACTTTTTCATATTGAATGGTTTTAGCATCGACAACGCTCGCGCTAAAGATAAAGAAAAAAACAATACTGAGATTCTTTAAGACTAGTAGGCTTTGTCGAAATTCAATTGTTTTCATTTCTTAATGCCCATGTGCTTTCTATACTCATCCCAAAGGGCTGCTCTTATCATTGGATCATCTTCTTGAACTGCTGCTTCTCTAATTTGTCTTGCAATAACATCCTCTCCAGTTCCATCCATCGGTATATCCTCCGGAATCCTCTCTTTTATTTCATCTTGATCACCAGATGTGGCCTCCGTGGTCTCATCCATCTCATTTTCTGAGCTGTCTTGGTCTTGATCTTGACCTTCAGTTTCAGAACCGCTCATCTCTGAAGATTGCCCAGATTCCATATCCAATGGTCCATCTAAACCGCCTTGTTGAATTGCTTGAGCATCGGCACTCTCTTGTGCAGTCATCCCTCCTAGTGATTGATTAGCTGCTGCTATAATGACTCTTTCACCTTGCATTTCCTTGTCAAAATCACCTAGAGATTCATCAAAAACTGAGGAAGCAGATTGGCCAGAACCGATCTCAGAAGAGGTTCCCGAGGCCCCTGAATCACTATTGGTGCCCTGCATAGACGCATTGGTTCCGCTGCTGCCTTCATTTGTGGATGCTGCGTCACTCGAAGTGGACGATTGGTTACCTGAAGTTTGCTGTGTTCCTGTAGATGCTGAACTAGATTGCGAAGAAGGAGAACTAATTGAACCTTGAGATGAAGGGAAAGACATTCCTCCAATCGAACTGGATTGTGAACTAGAACTCGACGAGGAACTTGAAGGCGATTGTGAACCACTTGAACTGGAACGTGAACTAGAACTTGGTGGGCTAGTTGATGGTGATTGAGAACCACTTGATGAACTCTGTGAGGTTTGCCCTGAAGGGGCGCTCATTTGCTGTACCGCACAACCATTAAGGGTAATCACGGTTAATAATAAAATAAATTTTCTTTTTACTGACATATCTCTTCTCTAGTGCCAGCTTAGCAGAACTATGTCTATTATATCATCAAAATCAGCGCCGACAAAAACATACAAAATAACAACTTCTGAGAAGATATATTCTTATTTTGGTAGGATTTGGTTTCAAATATTCAAACACATGGAGAAAATATGACTATCGAACTAGCATCTGAAGAATTTAAATCTAAGATTGGTACCGTCATTCATCAAAGCGAATGGATTGAAATATCTCAAGACATGATCAATGCATTTGCAGATGCTACAGATGACCATCAATGGATACATATTGATACTGAAAGAGCTGCTAAAGAGTCGCCTTTCAAAGCTACTATAGCTCACGGTTATTTCACACTTTCTCTCTATCCTAAATTAAGAGGATTAGTGGATCCAAATGATCCTCCATTTCCTGGTACTAAAAATATTATCAACTACGGTATTAACAAACTTCGATTCCCTGGGCCTGTGATCTCAGGCAGCAAGATTCGCTCAAATTGCACTTTGCTCTCAGTCGAAGAAGTTAAGGGAAGCCTTGAATTGTTAGAGGAGTACTCTGTTGAAGTCCAGGATCAGGATCGTCCAGCCTGTGTCGCTGAATGCATTATGAGACTGTATTTCTGATTAACCTTAACCGGTTGAAATCTAGGATGGAGGAGTGGTTACTCCCTAAGAGCTCTTCTTAAAACCTTGCCAACATTGGTTTTTGGCAGTTCATCAATAAATTCAATTTGTTTTGGAACCTTGTATGCGGTCAAATTCTCTTTGCAATGAGCTATGATTTCTTTTTCAGTTAAGCTTTGGTCGCTCTTAACAACAAATAACTTAACACCCTCACCTGTTTTTTTATCTGGAACGCTAACACAGGCAGCCTCAACAACACCAGAGTGTAAACTCACAACATCTTCGATCTCATTTGGGTAAACATTGAAACCTGAAACTAGAATCATATCCTTTTTGCGATCGACTATTTCAAGGAACCCATCTTTATCAAGAGTCCCGATATCTCCTGTTCTAAAAAAACCATTCTCATCGATCGCCTCAGCTGTGGCTTCTTCATTTTGCCAATAGCCCTGCATGACTTGGGGTCCCTTAACACATATTTCACCTGGCTGTCCTCGCCTTACCTCTTTGCCATCATCACCTCTAATAGAGATTTCGGTGCTCGGGACTGGAAGACCGACCTTTCCATTAAATTCAGTTAAATGAGGAGGAGAAGCACTCACACTTGGTGAGGTCTCTGATAGCCCGTATCCTTCCAATAAAACCTTTCCTGTGAGTTTCTGCCAACGTTCAGCTGTTGATCGTCTGCATGCAGATCCGCCCGTACCTGAAAGTTTCATAGCGTCAAAATTAACTGAGTCAATTTCTGGATGGTTTAATAGTGCCTCGTAAAGAGTATTCACACCGTTAAAAATGGTAAAGGGCCATTTCTTGATCTCTCTTACAAATCCTGTGGTGTCTCTAGGGTTAGTAATGAATACATTTAAACCCCCTTTGGTGTAACCTGCCAATACAACTACTGCCAGTGAGTAGATATGATACATCGGTAAAGCATTAATAAATATATCGCTACCTTCATCGTCAATCACGTCTGTCAATAGCGCATCTAACTGTTCTAGGTTTGCTACGATATTGCCGTGTGAGAGCATTGAACCTTTTGAAAGACCTGTGGTGGCTCCTGTGTATTGAAGAAATGCTAAATCACTGACTGATATTGAGGTTTCATTAAAATCAGCCTCTGGTCTTTTGAGCATGGCTTTAAAGCCGATTGCATTCTGAATTCTATAAGACTTTATTCCTCGCTTTACAAACTTAATTACAAAATTCATCAAAGAGCCCTTAAGTGTTCCAAGGTAGTCTCCTATTTTTGTAACTATCACATGCTCTATGCTGATCTTATCCATAACTTCTTGGAGAACATGCGCCGAACCTTCAAAGATAAGGATGGCTTTAGCACCTGAATCTCTTAATTGATGCTCAAGCTCTCTAGGGGTATAGAGCGGATTAACATTGACGACAATTAGGCCGGCTCTGAGTGCGCCAAAGACAGCTACTGGATATTGCAATAGATTTGGCATCATAATAGCAAGACGATCGCCTTTTTTTAGCCCTAAAACATTTTGCAGATAGGCTGCAAAACTTTTGGAATCTTTGGCAACTTGGCGAAAACTCATCGATACACCAAAATTAACAAACGCCTTGTTATCAGGGTATTTTGTTTCAGCTTCATCCAAGATCCTGACCAAGGTCTTTCTTGGGTCAAAAACCAACTCTTCCGGGGTGTTTTCCGGATAATTTTTTAACCAAGGTTTTTTCCTACTCATATCCCACCATAAAAAATAATAATCTTTAATCTAACCTAGAGTGTTCAATTTTTCACCTATATTAGTTGCAACCATGCCATCAAAAGTTCATTATTTCATCCTTAACGGTTGAAACATATGGATAAATCAAGGTTCCCAAATTTTTATCAACTCCCTATTGAGGATCGGATTGAAGCGGTCTTTGAGAGAGGCCTGATATCTGAAGAAGATTATAAATTGCTGAAGAATCAGCAACAGCGTCTTGATCTTCAAAGTGCCGACAAAATGATAGAAAATGTTATCGGTGTCATGGGTATGCCTGTAGGTCTAGGCCTTAATTTTTCAATCAATAATAAAGACTATGTTGTTCCACTTGCGGTAGAAGAGCCATCCATAGTTGCGGCATTAAGTTCAGCTGCAAAAATAGCAAGAGAGTCTGGCGGATACTCAGCACAAGCAACAGATCCAATATTAGTTGGACAAATCCAAGTGGTAAACATCGAAAACATTGAACAAGCCAGAAACGACTTACTGAATAGAAAAGAAGAGATCTTAAACCTCGCTAACAGTCTACACCCTAGAATGGTTGCAAGGGGTGGTGGAGCAATCGACTTTAAAATCAAAACCTATCCAATGGAATCTTTTGATGGAGAGATGCTTATTATAGATCTCCAAGTCAACACCATGGATGCGATGGGAGCGAATCTCGTTAATGGAATGTGTGAAGGCATAGCCTCATTAGTTGAAACCATTACTGAAGGTGAAGTCTTTCTAAGAATCTTGTCAAACCTTACCGATCAATCACTGGCATCAGCATCAGTTACAATCCCAGCTGAAGCCCTAGCAATTAAAGGGTATGATGGCGAGCGAGTCAGAGATGGAATAATCATTGCTTCTGATTTTGCTCATGCTGATCCCTATCGAGCATCTACTCATAACAAAGGCATTATGAACGGAATTGATGCTCTAGCATTGGCTACAGGCAATGATTGGCGAGCAATAGAGGCTGGTGCTCATGCCTATGCTTCCAGGTTAGGTCGTTACACCGCCTTGTCGAAATGGTCTAAAAATGACAATGGAGATTTAATAGGGCAAATTGAGTTACCAATTAAGGTGGGCATTGTGGGAGCTCCTATTGAATCAAATCCAGCTGTTGCATTAAACCTCAGAATACTCAATGTTGACTCTGCCACAGAGCTGTCTAAAGTAATGGCTGCAGTAGGATTGGCACAAAATTTTTCTGCCTTAAAAGCATTGGCGACTGACGGTATCCAGAAGGGTCATATGACATTACATGCACGATCAGTTGTCAAGGCAGCTGATACGCCACATCATTTGTTCGACAAGGTGCTAGAGAAACTAATATTCAGCGAAGAAATAAAAGTTTGGAAAGCCAGAGAAATACTCGAAGAATTAAAAAAATCAGACTCAAAAAGCATAGGCAATAAGTCAATCTCAGAAACCGTTTCTGATTCTGTTGAGGGAATTGGTCACGGAAAGATCATCCTTCTAGGAGAACATTCTGTGGTCTATGGTAGACATGCTATAGCTGTACCTGCGCCCGTTAATATCAGAACCAAGGTTCAGGATACAGAGGATGAAATACTATTAATGATCCCTTCTTGGGGAGTCGAGTATAGACTTGATAAAAACCCTAAGAAAAGACAATCCTTCGAAAAACCTGCTGGCCTGATATTGGATCAAATGGGGCTTAGTAAGAAAGGTATGAAGATCGAGGTTTTCTCAGATATTCCTAGAGGCATGGGTTTAGGTGGGTCTGCTGCAATAGCCGTCTCAATTATCAAGGCCCTAAATAATCATTTTAAGCTGGCATTAAACCAAGATGAAATAAATGAAATGGCCCTTGAATCTGAAAAGATTGCACACGGGAATCCAAGCGGTATTGACAATACGATGGCGACATATGGGCATCCCTTAATTTTTCGAAACGGAGATAACCCATTGATCGAACCCTTGAATATCAACGAAACATTTTCAATTTTGGTTGGCTTTTCATCCACTGAAGGGCTGACTGCAAAAACTGTCGGTATCGTCAGGGATCTTTGGAAAAAGAATCCTGGGGTTTATGAAAAAATCTTTGATGAAATCGATTCTCTAGCCCTTCAATCAATCCAGGCAATACAAAACAATGATTTTGAGTTGCTTGGCCAATTAATGAATATCAATCATGGACTATTAAACACACTTCAAGTCTCAACACCAGAACTTGAACGACTCATCATGATTGCAAGAGAATCAGGGGCATTAGGTGCTAAGTTAACCGGTGGTGGTGGCGGCGGAGCTGTCATTGCTTTGTGCAAAGACATCGATATCACTAAGTCTGCTATTGAGTCTGAAGGTTATGAAACCCTAGTCGTTGAAATCCATAATCCGTGAATGCTGAACTGACATCAGAAGAGAACAACAAAGACTTATTAATACTGGTCGATGAATCGGATGAAGCATTAGGTTTTAAATCAAAGTCTGAATGTCATGAAGGAAATGGTACGTTGCACAGAGCATTTTCTGTTTTTATCTTTAATCCTTCAGGCCAATTACTCATTCAAAAAAGAAGTTCCAATAAAGAATTATGGGATCTTCACTGGTCCAATAGCTGCTGCAGTCATCCTCAGAAAAATGAACAGATGGAGTTGGCTGTTAGAAGACGATTAAAGGAGGAACTAGGTATTGAATGCCCGGTGCATTATTTGTATAAATTTACCTATCATGCAACATACAAAGATCTGGGCAGCGAACATGAGTTATGTCATGTCTATGTGGGTCTTTTTGATGGAGAGATTAAGGCTAATCCTGAAGAGATCGATGATTGGAAATTTATAAAGCCAGATGATTTACAAGAAAGAATAAGAAACTCAAAAGAAGATTACACCCCATGGATGAAAATTGAATGGGAGATGCTTACAGCCTCCTATAAAAGGGAAATAGAGAATAGAATTGGCATAAAGCTCTAAAAGATTAAAATTGATCTTCAGATAAAGCCATTGTTGTTTTGGAACCCGACATTAGTGCTTTTGAATAAAAATGAATCATTGGCAAACACTGCTCGATAAAAAAATTAGAAGAAACCAACTTTCCCTTATAGAATTCCCTATCATTCCCATCGTCTATATTTTTTAAGGCTAATAAGGCAGAGCGACAAGCGATCCATCCGCCTGTAAAAGTTCCCATTAGCATTAAAAAATTATAGCTAGCTGATCCGGCAAGGAAAGGGTCATCTGTCTGGGAATCTAAAATATAATTAACAGAATCCTCAACAACGCTTATCGCTTCTTGCATACTCTTTTTAATGTTTGAAAGATTCGCTTGATCGGAATCGATAGCATCAATCTCAGAAGATATCTCAGAGATGAATCGATTGAGTTCGTCGCCGTTATCCCTGATAACTTTCCGACCTATCAAATCATTAGCCTGGATTCCTGTGGTCCCTTCATAAATGGTGGTAATCCTAGAGTCTCTAAAATGTTGGGCTGCCCCGGTCTCCTCGACATAACCCATGCCGCCATGAATTTGCAGGCCAATTGAAGTAATTTCCTGGCACAATTCACTGCACCACCCTTTTGTAATTGGAGTAAGAAGATCGGCTCTTAGACTATGCTGTTCATTATTCGCTGCCAGATCCAATTCCAGAGTATTGAGGTAAACAAGAATACGCATCACCTCTATTTGAGATCTCATTTTCAATAACATCCTTCTTACATCGGGATGATGAATAATGCTCACTCTCTGAGACTGATCATTAGTCCTGCCCTGGACTCTCTCCTTAGCATAAGACAGAGCCTGTTGATAAGCTCGCTCAGCTATAGCTACACTCTCACAAGCCACTCCTATTCTTGCATCATTCATCATGGTAAACATGCAAGAAAGTCCCTCGTTAACTTCGCCAACCAAATAACCTGTCGCATCTTCAAAGCTCATCACGCAAGTCGCACATCCATGGATACCAAGTTTATGCTCTATTGAAACTGCCTGAAGATTATTTCGCTCTCCCAGGCTTCCATCATCCTTAACCAGATATTTTGGAACCAAAAATAAAGAGATGCCCTTAACGCCTTCTGGTGCATCAGGTAATCTTGCCAGCACAAGGTGGATTATATTCTCAGAAAGATCATGCTCACCCCATGTAATAAATATTTTCTGGCCGGTGATTTTATAATGATCACCCGATTGGGCTGCTGATGTGTTTAATACCGAAAGATCTGAACCTGCTTGTGGTTCGGTTAGATTCATGGTTCCAGAATATTCACCCGAAATTAATTTACCAAGAAATAGATCTTGCAAAGATTTCTCTGCATGACACTCAACCGCTCTAATAGCTGAATTGGTCAATAACACCAAATGCGCCCAAGAAAAATTCGCTGCCATTACCATTTCATTAATTGGCATTGAAACCAGGCTAGGCAATCCTTGTCCTCCAAAATTAGGATTGAAACTCAAGGTAGGCCACCCGCCTGAAATATAGGCTTCATAGGCTTCTTTATAGCCTGGCGGAACTTCAACTCTACCGTCTTTCAAGGTAACCCCTAGGCGATCTCCATCAATATTGGTGGGTGCTATGACTTCAGACGCTATTTCTGCTGCGCTACTATAAATAGAGGATAAAAACTCCCTATCAATCTCTTGATCAAGCCCTTCTATTTGATTCAGCTTCTCAAGACCTATAAATTCATCCAAAGCGAATAGCATGTCTTTGATTGGTGGTTCAAAATGACTCATATCAGGCTCTGTCAAACCATGGGAGATCAACCAAAGTCGCTTTTAGTTCTTTGTCAGGAGAGCAAATAACAATATCCGTACCGCTCTTAGCATGATTAACATCAAGAATGGTATAACAGATGTTCCTATCGAGCCTTGGCGAATAAACCAATGCATTCATGGATCCTACGTTCTTGCCATCTATTAAAACAGGCCAAGGTTCCGAATTAAAAACAGTCATCCGCTCACCATGGATTTCAGCTCCCATTAATTTATTTTTTGGTCCCTTTAGATTGATTTCACGTAATGCCTCCTTGCCGATAAAATCGTCTTCTTGATCAAGGTCGATCATCCAATCTAAACCAACTTCATAGGGGTTATTTGTTCTGTCCATATCGCCTAAATAACTGAGAATGCCTGCCTCAAGCCTCAAGATTACATTGGGTGTTCCTGCACTTATATTTAAATCATGGCCTTCCTGCCAGAGCATTTCCCATAATTCATCTCCCTTAGAATGATCTTGAAGGAAAATTTCATAACACCTTTCTCTGCTGTATCCCATTCTCGCAATCACCATGGGAATGCCATCATGATTTA
>CAZLQT010000019.1:11414-18151 GCA_964561815.1 uncultured Woeseia sp. | reverse complement strand
AAAAACCCCAGTATTTATGCCAGTTGGAACTTATGGTTCAGTAAAAACAATGGCTCCTTATGAATTAGTCGATATGGGTGCCGAGATAATTCTTTCCAACACTTACCATCTCATGATAAGACCGGGCGAAGAAATTATTCAAGCACACAAAGGCCTGCATAACTTTATGGCTTGGGAAAAACCAATCTTGACTGATTCTGGTGGTTATCAGATTTGGAGTTTGTCAAAAAAAAGAACGATCACTGACGAGTACGTAGAATTTGACTCACCTGTCAACGGCGACATGATTAGATTGACGCCAGAAATCGCTATGCGTATTCAGAGAACTCTAGGAAGCAACATTCAAATGGTTCTCGATGAATGCACACATTACCCTGCAAGCAAAGATGAGGCAATGTTATCAATGAAGAGATCTGAGCAATGGGCTTTGAAAAGTTTTCAATCTTATGAAGACTTAAAACAGGGTTCTGATAGCGCAATTTTTGGGATTATCCAAGGTGGAATGTATGCAGACTTAAGGCTTGAAAATCTCGATTATCTCTCATCTATTGACTTTGATGGATTAGCTATTGGCGGCTTATCAGTCGGTGAAACAATTCAAGAAAGAATGAAGGTGTTAGAGTCCTTAATGCCAGCAATGCCTAAAAGCATGCCCAGATACTTAATGGGATTAGGAACACCGTTAGATATTATTAGCGCTGTTGATGTTGGGGTTGATATGTTTGACTGCGTAATACCAACCAGACATGCAAGAAACGGTCAAATTTATACCCACAGAGGAGTTTTACGAATTAAAAACGCTCAATACAAAGACGACCTAAGACCCATAGATGAAGATTGTAACTGTTACAGTTGCAATAATTTCTCACGTTCATACATAAGACACTTGTTCAATTGCAATGAGATACTGGGTGGACGATTGGCCACAATACATAACCTAAGTTTTTATTTAAGTTTAATGGCGAATATCCGTGAGGCAATTACTACGAATTCATTCGATCAATTTAAGAAAAGTTTTACAGAGAAGTATCAGCAATAATTGTTTCTGTGTCATAATTGCACATCTATTTTTTCTCAAGGGAGCAAAATGAGTATATTTTTTGAAAATGTTTGGGCACAAGATGGCGGAGTAGGAGGCGACCCTATTATGTCATTTCTGCCCTTAATTGTTATTTTTGTTGTTTTTTATTTTTTGCTCATTAGACCACAGTCTAAAAAGCAAAAAGAACATCAAGAGATGATCACTTCTTTAGAGGTTGGAAATGAAGTTGTGACTGCCGGAGGAATTTTAGGCAAGATTAAAGAAATCGATGACCAGTATGTTCGACTTCAGATATCAGACGATACGGTTATCAAGGTGCAGAGACATACAATTGGATCCTTGTTGCCAAAAGGGACAATAAAAAAAGGTTAAATTTCGATGAATCAGTACCCCTTATGGAAAAATGCTTTGGTAATAATAGTGATCCTTCTTGGAACACTGTTTGCTCTACCTAATTTCTATGGTGAAGATCCTGCCTTAATAATCTCCAAGGAGAGTGGCCTAGTTTTTAATGAAACTGAGTTAAAGGATGTTGAAGATTTCCTTTTGAGCAGTGAATCAAATTTTACTTCCATTACTAATAAAGACGGGGATCTGCTTGTCCGTTTCGCTAATGTAGAAGGACAAATAGATGCTAGTGACCGCATAAGATCCTATTTGGGTAGGTTTTCCACAGTGGCCTTGACCTTCGCGCCTAGAATGCCAGGCTGGATTCAGCAGCTAGATTTAAATCAAATGAGTCTAGGTCTTGACCTTAGAGGAGGCGTTTATTTTAAATTTGAAGTTGATCTTGACGCTGCAATTCAGCAAAGGCTTGATCAGTATATCACTGACATCAATAAATCACTCATCGATCAGAGAATACGAAGAAGCATAAGAAAAGAAGGCAATAGCCTGAGAGTCGAGTTGGCTAACCCTGAGGATTATAATCAGGCAAGGCGCTCTGTCAGAGAGATTGATAATTTACTTGAAGTAACAAATGCTTCTTCTGCCTCGCAAACCGTGATGGTTGTAAGCATGACAGACGATCAGCTTAAGCAAAGAAGAGATTTTGCCATCCAACAAAATATTCTAACGATGAGAAATAGAGTCAACGAATTAGGTGTGGCTGAACCAATTGTTCAGCGACAAGGCCTTGATCGCATCGTGGTTCAGCTACCAGGAGTTCAAGATCCAACCCAAGCTGAAAGAATATTAGGGGCAACAGCAACATTAGAGTTTCGTTTAGTTTGTGAGAACGAGAATGCTTTTGAAGCTGAAGAGAAAGGACGAGCACCAATTGGCTGTGATCTTTTTAAGGATCGTTCAGGTAACCCGGTGCTGTTGAAGAAGAAGGCAATTGTTACAGGTAATCAATTGATTGATGCATCACAATCTTTTTCTCAAGGAAGACCAGCTGTTTCAATACGCTTAGACAGTAAAGGATCTAAATCGATGCTGGAAACCACAAAAAAGAACTTAAATAAACCGATGGCTGTTCTATTTGTTCAGCAACGCCAAGAAACCATAGAAGAGGATGGCGATTTTTTTAATCGGTCTGTTCTCGATAAAGAAGTTATTAATATAGCTACCATTAGGGGTGTTTTTAGTAGTCAGTTTGAAATCACAGGTTTAACTGTCTTTGAAGCTAAAGATCTGGCAATTTTATTAAGAGCAGGGGCTTTAGCAGCGCCTATTTTTAAAATCGAAGAAAAGACTGTCGGTCCGAGTTTAGGGCAAGATAATATCGACAAAGGGTTTGCAGCTATTGTGGCCGGTCTAATAGCCATTATTATTTTTATGATTTTTTACTATAAGGGTTTTGGTTTAATTGCAAACATAGGTTTAGTAATCAATTTGACGCTTATTGTGGCTCTTCTATCACTTTTACAAGCGTCTCTGACACTTCCGGGTATCGCAGGAATTGTTCTTACTGTTGGGATGGCTGTTGATGCAAATGTTCTTATCTTTGAGCGAATTAGAGAAGAGTTAAGAAACGGTAATTCACCACAAGCGAGCATTGCCTCAGGGTATCAAAAAGCATTTGGAACCATTGCCGATGCCAATATAACAACTCTGATTGCTGCCCTAGTGCTCTTCACTTTTGGCACAGGTCCTATTAAAGGCTTTGCAGTCACTCTTTCCTTAGGAATACTCACTTCATTGTTTACAGCTATTATTGCTTCAAGAGCTGTCGTGAACTTTATCTACGGAAATAAGACCATTGAGAAGTTGAGGATTTAAGATGTTTAAAACCACCATCAAATTTCTCTCAATTCGTCGAATAACCACAATTTTATCAATTGTATTAATGATCTTGTCAGGGTCATCTCTTGTCACAAGAGGCCTAAATCCTGGAATAGATTTTACAGGTGGATTCCAAATCGAGGTTAGCTTTCAGGAAGCGCCTGAAATTCAGCAGGTTAGGTTAGATCTTTCCAACTCCGGTTTTGATGATGCCATTGTCCAAAACTCTGGTTCAGCCACCGATCTTATGATTAGGACTGCTCCTAGAGAAGGTGTGGATTCAAGAAAAGTAGGAAATCAGATTATTGAAGCTGTTAGTCAGTCATCAAATAATGTCGAATTGTTAAGTTCTGAATATGTCAGTGCACAGGTTGGAGAGGAGCTTACTGAGCAAGGTGGTTTGGCCATGATCTTCGCGTTAATCATGATCATGATTTATATTGTTTTTCGATTCCAATGGAAGTTTTCAATAGGCGCGGTGCTCGCATTGATTCATGATGTTCTTATAACCTTAGGTATTTTTTCATTCTTCCAACTTACTTTTGATCTTGCTGTTCTTGCCGCCATATTGGCTGTGGTTGGGTATTCTCTTAATGACACCATTGTTATATTCGATCGAATTAGAGAAAATTTCCGATCTATGAGACGATCGGAAACCATTGAGATCCTGAATGCTTCAATCACTCAAACCATCAGCCGAACTATCATTACCAGTTCAACGACCTTGATGGTTTTATTGGCCCTATATTTTATGGGCGGTCAATCACTATCAGGTTTCTCAGTGGCATTGATTATTGGTGTATTAATAGGAACCTATTCCTCTATTTTTGTTGCTTCAACCAGCGTTTTCTATTTGGATATTTCTACCACAGATCTTTTACCATCTAAGCGAGAAGAAGTTGATGATGGAATGCCCTAGGCGCCCCAGTGTTGATTCATTTAGAATAGCTTCTTTAAACGGTCATCGTATTTAGAGACAATTTCACACATCGGATCAAAGAGATGAGGGTTTCCGCATAAGAGGCTGCCGCTTTCTACTGCATCCTCACCCGGTATCATGCTTTTAACTAAACCCCCTGCCTCTTGGATTAAAAGAACTCCAGCTGCAACATCCCAAGGCTTAAGGCCAAATTCCCAAAATCCATCATATCGACCAGAGGCAACGTAGGCTAAATCCAAAGCCGCAGATCCTGGGCGTCTGATTGCTCCAACAATTCTTGTAAAATCTATGAAAATATCTAGGTACACCTCTAACCAGTCATGTTGATCTCGATAGGGGAATCCTGTTCCAAGCAATGCTCCTTGAAGCGTGCGCTGCTTACTTACCCTGATCTTTCTTCCATCAAGCAGAGCACCCATACCTCTAATAGCAGTAAATAATTCTTGTCTTGAAGGGTCGTAGATGACGGCAACCTCAAGTCTTCCTTTTATCTTTAATGCAATTGAAACACAGTAAACCGGAAAGGAATGAATATAATTTGTCGTGCCATCAATGGGATCTATGATCCATAAATAATCTGACTGATCACCTTTAAGACCTTGCTCTTCTCCCAATATGGTGTGGTCAGGGTATCGACTGTGAATGATCTCAACGATCGCTTTTTCTGCCTCTTCATCCACAAAGGTGACGAACTCATTATAGGCCTTGGTTTTTATATCACTTTGATTAATTCGTGCAAAATTAATTTGAGCGATATCACCAGCCTTTCTCGCGGCTTCTACAGCAGTGTTTAAAAAAGCTTGCATGCTAAAATCTCTATCATGAATAAATAACTCAATGGAATATGTGTAGAATAACAAAACTTTTTAATCAAATGTTTTACTTTATTGGTAATTGTTAAAGTTTGTTTTGAATCAGAAAATACAATTTGTTCTTGTAAGACCGTCTCACCCTGGAAATATAGGAGCGGTTGCTAGGGCTATTGCAACCATGGGTTTTGATCAACTCGCCTTGGTTAGCCCGAGTGAACATCCTCACCCAGAATCAAGAGCCAGATCTTCATCTGCACTCGATGTTTTGCTAAACGCAAGCGTTCATAATGATCTAGAAGATGCCATTGGTGATTCTGGTTATGTGGTTGGAACAACTGCCAGGAATCGAAGGATCAGTGTTCCTGTCTCCCCAATAAGAGACTTTGTTGATGAGATTGCAAGCATATCTGAGAAGCAAAAGATCTCAATTGTATTTGGGCCTGAGACCTCAGGATTGAGCAATGAAGAAATCGATAGATGCAATCACTTAGTTTATATACCTTCTGGTGAGAAATATTCTTCTCTCAATCTAGCCATGGCGGTTCAGGTGGTGGCCTACGAGATCAAAATGTCTTTGTCGCCGGACGAAAAGGTAATCACTGAAAGAAATTTAGCTTCTGGCCAAGAAATGGAATTATTTTATGCGCATCTGAAAGAAGTGTTGCTTGAGACCGGTTTTCTTAATCCTAGAAACCCAAAACAACTAATGCGAAGATTGAGAGCACTATTTAATAGAGCTGAACTTGATGAGAATGAAGTAAATATTATGCGGGGCATACTAACCTCTTATCAAAAGCCAAAAGAATAAAATGTCGATAAAGAAAATATATCTTGATTACGCCTCTACCACACCTATTGCAGAGGAGGTTAAAACTGACATAAAGTCGGTTTTAGACAACGATCTTTTTGGCAACCCTTCTTCTTTGGATCATGAGTACGGAAGCTCAGTTAATGAATTTATTGAATCTTCAAGAACGGATGTTGCTCAATTAATTAATGCCGATGGAGATGAAATTATTTGGACCTCGGGAGCAACGGAGGCGAATAATCTTGCACTTATGGGTTTTGCTGAGTTTAAAATGAAAGACCGACCTTTGAGCATCGCGTCGTCATTTATTGAACATAAATCAGTTATTGAACCCCTTATGGAACTCAAACAAAAAGGACATCGAGTTGAATTTATTGCTCCTAATCATGACGGTTACCTCGATCCAGATATGATATCGACAACACTAGATAACGGGGTTGATTTGCTCAGTTGTATGCATATCAACAACGAAGTGGGGAGCACTAATGATATTGCTTTAATAGGTTCTCTATGCAGGGATAAAGGCACTGTTTTCCATGTTGATGCTGCACAGAGTATCGGAAAATTATCACTTGATGTTAGACAAAACAACATTGATCTTATGTCCTTATCAGCCCATAAAGTATATGGGCCAAAAGGTGTTGGTGCTTTATTTGTTAATCATGAAACGGTGGGACGACTCAAGCCGTTGATATTTGGAGGTGGCCAAGAAAGAGGCATGCGACCAGGGACCTTAGCAACGCATCAAATAGCCGGTATGGCTTCCGCTTTTCGTTTAGCAAAATCCTCAATGCAGCAAGACCACCTAAAATTGTCTGCATGCAGAGAATTATTTCTAGAATCTATTAAGGGTATAGAAGGACTAAAGATCAACGGTGACCCTGAGAACGCGTACCCAGGAATTATAAG
>CAZLQT010000019.1:0-11314 GCA_964561815.1 uncultured Woeseia sp. | reverse complement strand
TGTCCTCACTTGATTGGGCTTACATCGATTTTGATAAAAAAAATCATAGGACAGGACACTGCTAATTTGCAGGACTTTGATTATTCATCATTGGCAGAGGCAATCGACTTACCTAAAAATAAGAAAGATCGACTTTTTTTGTTGGAAGATGCGGTAAAAGATTGTATAAAGCACATTGAAAAAGGTTAAAACATGGATTTATCGGTAACAGACAAAGCAATTAAGAGATTCAGAGATAATCTCTCTGGTCAGCCAAATGCTATTGGATTAAGAATCAGTATAAAATCAACCGGGTGTAATGGATACTCATACCTCTTGGACTATGCTGCTCAAGCAAATGATGAGGATAAGCTTATCAAAATATCTGACATCTCTATTTTTGTTGACCCTGAAAGCATGAGCTTAATCAAGGGCACAGAGATCGATTTCATCGATGAAGGTCTAAATCAGGTGTTTAAATTCAAGAATCCAAATGCAACTGGTGAATGTGGTTGCGGCGAAAGTTTTAGTGTTTAACTAAAGAGGGTTTCAATATGGAAAGAACACTTTCAATTATCAAACCGGATGGCGTTGAAAAAAATGTCATCGGGGAAATTTATAAACGTTTCGAAGATTCAGGACTAACTATAGTTGAGGCAAAAATGTTGCACTTAACACGTGAACAAGCCGAAGGATTTTATGCCGTTCATAAAGAGAGACCTTTTTTTAGTGATTTAGTTGATTATATGATCTCAGGACCGGTTATGGTTCAAGTCCTAGAAGGCGAAAATGCCATAGAGAAAAATCGAGAATTAATGGGCGCTACTAATCCTGCTGAAGCTGACGAAGGCACCATCAGGAAAGACTTTGCTACCAGCATAGAGAAAAACACAGTTCACGGCTCCGATGGACCTGACACCGCTAAAGAAGAGATCAGTTTCTTTTTTGGTTAATCACAGTTGAGTCAAACTCAAAATAATCTTCTAGGGCTCCCTCAAAGTGAGTTGCAAGAGTTCTTTCAAGGTATCGAGGAAAAGAATTACAGAGCAAAGCAACTGATGCAATGGATCTATGCTAAGGGCGTCTATGATTTTAATTTAATGACCAATTTTAATTTTAACCTGAGAGAGTATCTCAATAAGAATTGTACGTTGGGGTTTGATAATTCAAACAGAACTGACCGCTCTAAAGATGGAACAGTAAAATGGCTAATTGAAAAACAAGATCAACAAATCATTGAAACCGTTTTTATTCCCGAAGAATCGAGGGGAACATTATGCATTTCAAGTCAAATTGGGTGTTTAATCGACTGCCCCTTCTGTGCTACCGGTCATCAAGGGTTTAATCGAAATTTAAAGGCGCATGAAATCATTGGGCAAATCCTTGTTGCTAAAGAAAGCTTAGGCCCTGAAAAGAAAATTACAAATGTGGTTTTTATGGGCATGGGAGAACCTCTGGCAAACTATCCAGAAGTTATAAGGTCAATAAAGATTCTCAATGATCCACAGGGATTCAATATTTCAAGACGACGAATCACACTAAGCACATCTGGTTTAGTTCCTCAATTGCACAAATTAGCTGACGAAGTGGGGGTTGCACTCGCAATATCATTGCATGCTCCGAATAATAAACTAAGAGATGAATTGGTTCCTATTAACCGAAAACACCCTATTGAAGAGTTGCTTGATGCATGCTGGCTGTATGCAAGAAAACAAAATTTAAAAACAGTGACTTTTGAATACACCATGCTTAAAGGAGTTAATGACTCAACGGAAGATGCCAGAGAACTTGCCAGATTACTCAGGAACAAACCTGCAAAGATTAATTTAATTCCTTTTAATACTTTTCCTGGTGTAAAGTTTGAATCAACAGAAGCCAAAAAAATCAATGAATTCAGGAATATCTTATTGGAATCTGGAATAATGACTATTACTAGAAGAACTCGAGGTGAAGATATTCAAGCAGCCTGTGGGCAACTGTCTGGCAGTGTCAGAAATTTAGCAAAGAAGACACTGAGGGAAAAGCTCAAAAAACAAATGCATTAAATAAAGATATTATTGTATAACCATATAGATAAATAAGAGGAGTGAAGTATGTCTGACAATTCAAATTCAAATGTCCCAGAGCACATGGTCGCATTGAAGATTATTTCCATTGCTTGCGTGGTCTTGTTTCTGATAACTCTGGTTGGAATGTATATCTCTCACAATTAAGGATTTGAGCGACCAGATAAAATCGATCAGAGGGATGCCAACCCTTTTGCCTGAAGAGTTGGTTAAATGGCAGTTTGTCGAGTCTCAGGTTCAACAAGTGATGAACGCTTACTCATTCAGGGAGATTCGGACACCAATTGTCGAGCGAACAGAATTATTCCAAAGAACCATTGGTGAGAGCAGTGATGTGGTCTCTAAAGAAATGTATTCATTTACAGATCGGAAAGATCAATCTTTAACTCTTAGACCCGAGGCAACGGCTGGGGTTGTTAGAGCAGGCATTGAACATGGATTATTTTATAATCAAACCCAAAAACTATGGTCTATGGGCCCAATGTATCGATATGAGAGACCGCAAAAAGGTCGCTATAGACAGTTTCATCAAATTAATATGGAGGCTTTTGGGTATCAAGGACCTGAAATTGATTTAGAAATCATTCTTATGACAGCAAGAATATGGAAAGCCTTGGGTATTAATTCGGTTCAACTTGAAATTAATTCACTAGGTACTCCAGCATCCAGACAGATCTACCGAGATGCTTTGGTGGATTATTTTACCGATCAGCAAGACTTGCTTGATGAAGATTCAATCACTCGTTTAAAAACAAATCCAATGAGGATTTTGGATAGCAAGAACCCCGAGATGAAGACTTTAATTCTAAATGCTCCAAAAATTACTGACCATCTCGATGATGAATCCAAGGAACATTTTTCAAGCCTGCTTAAAGCTCTGGAATCGCATGGCATCGATTATCAATTAAATCCAAATCTAGTCAGAGGGCTTGATTATTACACCAAGACAGTCTTTGAGTGGACGTCGGATCAATTGGGCTCTCAAGCTACTGTTTGTGGAGGTGGGCGCTATGATGGGTTGGTTGAGCAACTTGGCGGCAAAGACATATGTGGGATTGGTTGTGCCATAGGTATGGAAAGATTAACTGAATTGGTTGAAGTCTCTGCAGAAAAAGCAGAAAATAGCCAGCCAAAAATTTACATTGTAGCAGTTGGTGAGGGCACAGAGAGATACGCCAGTTTATTGGCAGAGACTATTAGAGATGAGAATCAGAACTATGCTATTGAGGTAAATATGGACGGAGGGAGTTTTAAGCAACAGTTCAGGAGGGCAGATAAATCTGGAGCTGCATTAGCAATTATAGTTGGTGAGCAGGAAATAGAGCAGGGCTCTATTAGTCTTAAGCCTCTAAAAACTGATAGCGAACAGAAAACGGTCAAACAAGAAGAGCTTATCGAGCAACTCGATGAATTCTTTAGTTAAAAAAGGAACACAATAAATGGAAGATAATTTAACAGATCAGCAACAAGGAGAGATTGTTAAGAAATGGCTTAGGGATAATGGCATGAGCATTCTTCTTTCAATTGCTCTTGGTATTTCAGGCTATTTTGGTTTGCAGTTTTATCAAAAAGATAAACTTCGAGGTTATGAAAATGCTTCGAGGCTCTATGCTGAAATTGAATTTGCTCTCAAGCAGCAACGAATATCACAGGCACAAAATCTTCTTCAAGAAATGGACAATAGTTTTTCTGACAGTCCTTACCAGTATCAAAGCCATCTTGCCTTAGCAAAACTTCATATGGATACATTGGATTATGATAATGCCATTATCCAGCTTGAGTTTGTTCTGGATAATGCTTCTGATGAATCTTTTAAACACATTGCAAGATTGAGAATAGCCAGAATTATGGTTGAGCAGAACGAATTAGATCAGGCCTTACTCCTGCTAGACTCGGTCATTGTAATACCGGATGCCTATGCCCCTTATTATCAATCCGTCAAGGGAGACATTTACACTTCTCAAGGATTATTAGATAAGGCTAAATCAGCCTATTCAATAGCTCTTGAGTCATTGGAGCCTGGTAACTTTGACTTTGATTTTATTAAGATGAAATCTGATCAAATTCAAGTAAATCCTTCAGATAACTCGTGAACACACAAGTAAAAAAACTATCAATTATTACAATTCCTAATCAATTGATAAAGGGACTGTCGTTACTGCTTATGTTATCTATTATCCAGGGATGCTCCTTATTTGGTGGAGATGATGAGGATGAATCCTTATTGCCTGCTGAGCTGATTGATTTTATAGAAACAGTTGAAGTTGATAGAGATTGGAAAACCTCTGTGGGTAAAAGTCATGAAGGGTTAGGGGTTGGCTTGCTTCCAGCATCTGACGGAGAAGTAGTCTATGCAGCAAGTTTTAACGGTAATGTTGTGGCTTTAAATCTCAGTAATGGAAGAAAAGTTTGGGACAGAAGTTTTGAACTTTCCTTTACTGCAGGGCCAACCTATAAAGATGGAATTTTGATTTTGGGAACCAACAATGGAGAGTTGATCAACATAGATTCAATGACCGGTAATCTGTTATGGGAGACTTCCGTTAGCAGCGAAATATTAGCTCCGGCTGCCATTAGAAATAACCAAATCTTCGTGCGTTCTGTGGACGGAAACTTATCTGCTTATGCAGCTGATGATGGTTCATTGTTATGGATTGCAAACCATAAAGTTCCTCGATTAAGTTTAAGGGGCACCTCGAGTCCTGCAACATTTGCAAATGCGGTGATAAGCGGTTTTGACGACGGAAAAGTAACTGCCTACGATTTAATCGATGGCGCTCTTTTGTGGGAAACGATGTTGACACCGCCAGGTGGACGAACTGAAATCGAAAAGGTTATAGATATTGACGCACCAATCGTGGTGGTTGGCAATGAACTCTATGCTGGAAGTTATCAAGGAGCTCTAGCAGCATTGGCGCTTGAATCTGGAGATATTATTTGGCTCACTGAGGCGTCTATCTATTCAGGCATGGCTGTTAGCGATGATGCTGTATTTGTCTCTCAAGCTGATGGCACCGTTATGGCGCTATCTCGATTTACTGGCCGAGAGATATGGAAAAAAGAAAACCTGCTTAATCGATACCCTACAGCTCCTGCAGTTGTTGGAAACTCCATAGTCATAGGAGATTTAGAGGGCTATCTGCATTGGTTAAATAAAGAATCAGGTGAGACACAGCAAAGAATCAGTATTGGTTCGGATAAGATTTCATCAGCCCCAATAGTTGTCGATGACACGGTTGTTGTTCAAACCGATGGTGGCGATTTGGTTGCAGTTAAAACTTACTCTTCAAGTTCATAGTATGACGAGGTCAAATCATGTTACCAGTAGTCGCAATTGTCGGAAGACCTAACGTCGGAAAATCCTCTCTCTTTAATCAACTCACCAAAACAGAAGATGCATTGGTTGCTGATTTTCACGGTTTAACAAGAGATCGGATCTACGGTCATATTGTTAAAGATGAAAATGAAATTATTCTTATAGACACCGGCGGTCTTGAGCATGACCACGGCGATTTATCACAGGTAATCAATCAACAAACTGAACAAGCTATTGAGGAATCAGACTTGTTATTGTTTGTTGTTGATGGGCGTGAAGGCTTGACCGTTAGTGATCAAGAGATAACTCAACGTCTAAGAAAAAAGAACAAAAACATGATTTTAGTTATCAATAAGACTGAAGGGATGAACGATCAAAACTTGGCTTCTGATTTTTATGCCTTAGGTTTTAAAGACACTTTAAGTGTTTCGGCCCTTCGGGGTGATCATTGTCAGAGCTTAATTGATCTAATCTCAGCAAGCCTTACCCAAGATGAAGCAATAGTGGACTTTGAGGAATTACCAGAAGATCTAATTTCTGTTGCTCTAATTGGTAGACCAAATGTCGGTAAATCGACATACATTAATTCTCTGATTCAAGAGGATCGATTATTAACTGAGAATCAACCCGGGACCACGAGAGACAGTATTTTTATCAATTACCGATTTGGCAAACAAGATCTAGTACTCATTGATACTGCAGGCATTCGAAGAAAAAAGAAAGTTGAGGAAACCATAGAAAAATTCAGCATTGTTAAAGCATTGCAAGCACTGGATTTATCGGATGCAGTTATTGTTATGATCGATGGCAATGAGGGTATTACTGATCAGGATCTCTCCTTGATTGGCTTGGTGCTTAATTCTGGGCGCGCCTTAACCATTGCCATTAATAAACACGACTTACTGAATGAAGAAGATATAGAGAACATTGATCGACAAATAAAAAGAAAACTAAAGTTTGTATCGTATGTTGACATAGAATTCATCTCAGCAAAGGATAGTAAGGGCCTTAAAGGATCGCTTAAATTAGCAGTCAATGCAGCTAATAAGGCTATGCAAACCGTCGCAACATCTGAATTATCTAAGTTGGTTGAGGGGCTAATGGAAACAGACCCACCACCTTACGTTCAAGGACGAAGGATTAAGCTCAAGTATGCACATCAAGGTGGAGTGCAACCACCGACCTTTATTATTTATGGCAATCAAACAAAAAAATTGAGAGACAATTATAAAAAATTTATTGAAGGTCAAATAAGATCGACCTTTTCTTTGTTCGGAACACCAATCAAGTTATTTTTTAAAGACAGTAAGAACCCTTATTCTGACAGGAAGAACAAGCTGAGTTCTAGGCAATGGAAAAAGAGGCGACGAATTATTCGCTTGAGAAAGAAACGTGCCTAGTCTTTTATCTTTTCAATTCGAGTAACACTAGATTCAAAGAAACCGTCCTTGATACGAGTGGTTAATGCTGAGCCTTTCTTAAGCGAGCCAACCGACCTGACATGTTCACCAGAGTTTTTATCAGTGATATAGGCATAACCCCTAGAGAGAGCATTTAACGGAGAACTTCCTTCAAGCTTTGCTAAGACAATTGAGAATCGTTGTTCTTTAGCTCTTAAAAGGTTCGTTGTGAATGATAATAAGTTACTTTGTTTTAGCTCTAGGTCTTGATGCAGGGTATCAATAGAAAATTTTGGGTTATTAAGAGACAGCGAATTACGATCGTCATTAAGCCTTAAACGAAGGTTATCCGCATAGGTTTTAGGTGTGGTTTTTATTTTTTCTAGAATAAAATCCAATCGTTGTTGATGCTGCTGCAATTTAGTTCTTGGGTGGTTTTCTTCTAGCTTGAGATGACTTTTAGTTAAGGTATGACGGAGGTTTGTTAGAGCAATACCGAAGCTCTTTGTTATTTGTTTGGATAAATTAGAGAGCGTTTTTTGTATTTCTGATTTATCGGGCAGAACCATCTCCGCTGCTGCTGTAGGGGTCGGCGCTCTAAGATCAGCGATCATATCCGCAATAGTGACATCGGTTTCATGACCAATTCCCGAAACTATGGGTATTTTTGAGTTGAAAATTGCTCGGGCTACTTCTTCGTCATTAAAACACCATAAATCCTCCAATGACCCTCCACCTCTAGCTAAAATAATCACTGAACATTGATCGTCCTGATTAGCTGCTACTATGGCTTGAGTAATTTGATGACTCGCCTCTTTACCTTGGACCATGGTTGGGTAAACCAATAATTCAACCAGGTTAAAGCGTCGTTTAATGGTATTAAAGATGTCTTGAATAGCGGCCCCTTTCGGCGATGAAATAACGCCCACCTTACTTGGAATATAAGGCAGTGATTTTTTGTGAACTGGATCAAATAATCCTTCCAATTGAAGTTTATTTTTTAACAGTTCAAATTTTTGCCGAAGCAAACCTTCGCCGGCTTGTTCTGCATACTCAACCACTAATTGGTATTCCCCTCGGGCTTGATAGAGTCCTACTTTGGCTTTAGCCAGAATGTGTTGTCCGTCCTCCATGTCAAAACCAATCGATTGATTCTGTATTCTAAACATTGCGCATCGAACACTTGAGTCAGAGTCTTTGAGAGAAAAATAGGCATGCCCAGCAGCTGATTTCATATAGTTTGAAATCTCACCCTCAATCCAAACGATTCCAAAATTAGAACTAAGCAGACCCGAGACTTCGTCGTTGAGTTCTGAAACAGTGTAGATGTGTTGTTGTGAAATATCAGAGTCCATATAGCTGATAATTATACAAGAACCCAAAGCTCTCGGTTTACAAATTGAGCCATGAGTGTAAAATGCCTTTGACAAATCCATAGGGATAAATGGAGATGTCGATGACAACAGAGAAACTGGCTTTAACATTTGATGATGTTCTTCTTCGTCCGAACTACTCGGATGTCCTTCCACGCGAAACAAACCTCACCACGAAACTCACAAAAAACATTTCAATTAATATTCCTCTGCTTTCAGCAGCAATGGATACTGTGACTGAATATCAGCTTGCAACCGCTATTGCTCAAGAGGGCGGTATTGGCATTATTCACAAGAATTTCAGCATTGAAGACCAGGCAGCTCAAGTCAATAGAGTGAAGAAGTTTGAGAGTGGGATTATTGCTGATCCAATAACAGTCAAACCGGATATTACCATCAGAGAAGTACTGGAAATAACCAAGAGAAACAATATTTCAGGCGTTCCAGTTGTTGATGAGAATGGAACTGTCGGCATAGTGACCAATCGTGATCTCCGATTTGAGACCAATTTAGATGGCCTTGTTAGCAGTGTCATGACTCCCAGGGAAAAACTGGTCACTGTTGGTGAGGGAGAAGACGAGGAAGAGGTTCTTAGATTATTGCATCACCACAGGATAGAAAAAGTACTGGTGGTCGATGATGATTTTCAGTTGAAAGGCATGATTACTGCCAAAGATTTCCAAAAAGCAACAGATTTCCCATTAGCGTCCAAGGACAGTAACGGAGCATTATTGGTTGGCGCAGCAGTTGGTGTTGGGGAGAGCACAGACGAACGCGTGTCTGCACTGCAAGCGGCAGGTGTTGATGTGATAGTGGTTGACACGGCACACGCTCATACCGAAAGCGCGATAGGCCAATTAAAAAGCATTAAGTCTAATTACTCAGACTTAGAAGTTATTGCTGGAAATATTGCTACTGGCGAAGCCGCAACTGCATTAGCTGAAGCAGGTGCAGATGCTGTTAAAGTGGGTATTGGACCCGGATCAATATGTACTACCAGAGTGGTTGCTGGAGCTGGCATGCCTCAGGTCACCGCAATTACAGAAGTTACAGAGGCGTTAAAGAAATCAGATGTTTGTGTTATCTCTGATGGAGGTATCCGTTATTCAGGGGATATTGCCAAAGCGATTGCAGCAGGCGCTAATAGTATTATGTTGGGTAGTTTGTTCGCTGGAACTGAAGAATCCCCAGGTGAGATTGAACTTTACCAAGGCAGAAGTTTTAAATCCTATCGAGGAATGGGTTCAATAGGGGCCATGGCAAGTCAACACGGTTCCAAGGATAGATATTTCCAGAGCGATGTAGAAGAATCTGAAAAACTTGTCCCAGAAGGTATTGAGGGCAGAGTTCCCTACAAAGGTAAATTGACTAAGATTATCGAGCAGTTGGTCGGTGGTTTGAGGCAATCCATGGGCTATACTGGCTGTAGCAATATAGATGAACTACAGACCAAGACAGAATTTGTAAGAATCACAGACTCTGGTAAGCGGGAAGGTCATGTCCACGATGTCAACATCACCAAAGAAGCACCGAACTATTCTGTTGACTGATTCCTGTGATGCAAGACAGTATTCTCATACTCGATTTCGGTTCTCAATACACTCAACTCATCGCCCGCAGGGTCAGAGAGGCCGGTGTCTACAGTGAGATCTATGCCGGTGATCTAGATCACCAAAAAATCAAAGATTTCAACCCTTCGGGAATCATTTTCTCGGGAGGACCTGAGTCAGCCTTTATAGAGAATGCTCCAAAGCCAGCCGCTGAAATTTTCGAAATGGGTATCCCTATTCTTGGTATTTGTTATGGCATGCAAGTAATGGCAGAACAATTGGGTGGAAAGGTTCAATCTTCAACACACCGAGAATTTGGTTATGCCGAAGTGAGCATTGAGACTTCCAACAAACTCTTTAATGGGATTGAGGTAGAGAACAATTGCTTGGAGGTGTGGATGAGTCATGGGGATCGGGTCGAGGGTTTACCATTAGGATTTAACAGCTGCGGTACCAGTGATAATTCTCCAACAGCAGCAATGGCTAATGATGAATCACTCTTTTATGGGTTGCAGTTCCATCCTGAAGTTACTCACACTAAAAAAGGCCAGACGATTATAGAGAATTTTGTTCACAGTATTTGCCAATGTGGCAATGATTGGACGCCAGGTAATATTATTGAGAAAGATATAAATAATATTCGTGAAGATGTTGGCGATGACCAAGTTCTCCTTGGGTTATCAGGTGGGGTTGATTCGTCGGTTGTTGCGGCCTTGCTACATAAAGCTATTGGCGATCAATTAACCTGTATTTTTGTGGATAACGGGCTTCTGAGACTTAATGAAGGGGATCAAGTCATGGAGGTGTTTGCAAACCATATGAACTTGAATGTTATCCGTGTAGACGCTGAAGAAATTTTCCTAGAAAAATTAAGAGGAGTTGAAGACCCAGAGGTGAAACGAAAAATCATTGGCAATACCTTTATTGAAGTTTTCGAGGAGCAGGCCAGTAAACTCGATAATGTTAAATGGTTGGCTCAAGGAACAATTTATCCTGATGTGATTGAGTCTGCAGGCGCAAAGACAGGTAAAGCTCATGTCATTAAGTCGCACCATAATGTGGCTGGACTACCCGAGGATATGTCCTTAAAACTTATTGAGCCTCTTAGAGATCTTTTTAAAGATGAAGTCAGAGTCATCGGTAAGGAGTTAGGTCTACCTCCAGAGCTTGTGGATCGTCATCCTTTCCCAGGTCCAGGATTGGGAGTAAGGATTTTAGGAGAAGTTAAAAAAGAATATGCTGATCTTCTTAGAGCAGCTGATGCAATTTTTATCGAAGAACTGATTGCTAATGATCTTTATCACAAGGTCAGTCAGGCATTCTCAGTTTTCCTCCCAGTCAGATCAGTGGGAGTTATGGGCGACGGGAGAAAATATGATTATGTGATAGCTTTAAGAGCAGTTGAGACGAGTGATTTCATGACAGCAAATTGGTCTAAATTGCCTTATGACTTTTTAGATCATGTATCTACAAGGATTATCAATGAGGTAGAAGGAATATCTAGAGTTACATATGATATATCCAGCAAACCTCCAGCAACTATTGAGTGGGAATGAAAAAAGTCAATAAAATCAATAATTTATGAAGATTATAACATGGAATTGTAATCTTAATTTCTCTAAAAAATTCG
>CAZLQT010000018.1:0-19033 GCA_964561815.1 uncultured Woeseia sp. | reverse complement strand
CCAGCAAAATCATCCACTGACATCTGCATAAAATCACCGTGTAAATAACCAACAACTTTTCCATTCTCATGAAACGCAGTTTTTACTTTTTCAGAATTAGATTCATCCATACTGTCAATATAAAGTTGAATGACGCTTTCAATTTGTTCCATATCAGTCATTATTCTATTATCAATGGAGTGTTTTAATTTATCCACAAGATTATTCATTAGATATTATAAAAGTCTTTAACTATTATATTTCTTATGACTATTGATACAGTTAGTTTAAATTTCTGCACCAATCAAGCAAAAAAAAATTACGGCGGTTTCGGATATCTGACTCTTGTGACTCTAATCTTCAGCTGCAGTGGGATTTTATTGCTTCAATATCTCTTGGCCACTGACCAGATTAGCTTTTGGTTACACCTACCATTGAGCGCTTACTTGTTCTATATGATCTATACCCCATTGCATGAGGCTGTGCATGGAAATATCTCTGGAAAAAACCGATCACTGAAATTTGTTAATCCTCTTGTAGGTGTCGTTTCTGCAATGTTTTTAATGTTTTCATACACCGAACACAAATGGGATCATTTGCTTCATCATAAATACACAAATGAACCAAACTTGGATACTGATTATTTCGTAAAGTCTGATAACCCATTTGGCGTTATTATCAGGTGTGCACTGATTCTCTTTAAAAATATACCTTACGCCTACAGAACCTGGGATCATCCTGACACAGATACCAAAAGAAATATGATTCAGGGTAGATTAGAAAACTTAATACCAATCGCTATTTTGGTGGTGATTACAAATATGACAACACTGCCTTGGTACTTCTTTTTAATTAGTTATATTTTACCGTTATTAATGGGCACATTTCTGCTCGGATTATTTTTTGATTACTTTGTTCATATGCCCCATGACAATCAGGAACGCTTTGGCAACACCAATGTGATCAGGTTCAACCCTCAACTGGATCGACTCGTTACTTGGATTTGGTTATGGCAGAACTATCACGCCGTTCATCACTTATTTCCAGCTATACCTTTTTACAATTACAAAAAGTTTTTCAATCAATCCGAAAAAGAACTCAGAAGCCTTGGCATGCCAGTTTTTGATATTACAGCAAGGAAATAATAATAAGAACTCTAGGGATATGAGAAAGGATGGTGGAGGCGGCGGGAATCGAACCCGCGTCCGCTAGCTATCCGCATAATGATCTACATGTTTATCCTATTCTTTTAATTTAGCTTTATAGAACCGAAAGGAAGGTAACCATAAAACGATCTCCTGACTTACTATTTAATAATTATTTGCAGAAGCAAAATAATTACGATCTTGGATAATTTTCATTAATTTAACCCTCCAAGAGAGGCCAGATTAATGCCAGCTGGTTTATGCAGCTAGTGCGTAGTTGTCGTTTGCAACTAATTTAATTCAGACTTTTTTAAGAGGATCCTGAACCTCTACATGCACATAATGTTTCAACACCAACGTCGAAGCCTTGACGCCCCCTATATTAATTATCAGGAAAGCATTATCTCAACTAAAGAAATAAGTTTAAACCAGAAATATTATTGTGAGTCTATCGAGTCAAATATCCATTCTTTGAAATACGGATGAGTTAATAAGCCTTTTGAGTTAAATGTGTAATCAAGGCCATCAAAATCTTTCTGAATACTTCTTTGAATACCTTTTCCTGACATTAAGTTTGAGACCATCAGGACCTTCTTCCCATTATCATTAGCATTATTAATGAAATCCTTAATCATTGAAACATTCTTATCTCTGATCTCTTTTCCAGCATCGTCTTGAAGTGTAAATGAACGAACAGTATCAAATTCAGAGTTATCCATTATATATTTACCGATATTATCCATAATAACTAATTCTTTTTTATTATCATCAGTATCAAGCGGACCATGTGCAATTATAATAACGACTTCATTTCTTTCATCGGTGCTTATCTCTTTGGCGTAGTCTAATATAATTTTTTTTGCATAAAGGTTGTCACTGATAGGTTCTAAAAACTCCACTCCTTGAGTTTCGACTTGATTAACATCAGCATAAGGAGCTTCTTCTTCTAACTTGAAGATGTATCTCCACTGTCTAATGAGCGTGTTATAAGGAGTGCTACTGACAGGAACAACATATATTTTTTCTATATTGTTATTCTTCACATCGATTAATGAACAGTTAATATGATCAGAGGTCATCATACTCATCCCAAGGGAAAGCGATGTTACATATTCATCACTAAAATCTTTCATGCTGTTATATAGTTCATAATCTCCTTCTTTACCGAAGCCATGAGCTAGGATAATTAGAGCTTCTTTTGAATTATTAGTAGTTGGAATAGGCCAGTAGTAATTGGGTCCCATCATCTTCATCATATTGCTAATTTGATCATTTGATAATCTAGCAAGAGGAGCAACTTTAGCCCTTAATTGATCATATTTGCTCTCCATGGAAGACATCGACATCATGTGAGGCATCTTTTTACCAGATTCATCTTCGGAAAAATGGCATCCCATGTTATCCATTGCTTCTGCATTGACAAATACAAAAGGGAGTAAAAGAAATATTTTTATACAATTGTTTTTCATTTTCTAATCAGTGTTTTTTTAGCCATTCTTTCTTGTTCTCTTTTCCAATCTCTTTCTTTTATGAGATGCCTCTTATCGTGTTTTTTTCTTCCCTTAGCTAATCCTAATTTAACCTTAACTTTACCTTTCTTCCAATACATAGATATCGGTATTAATGTATAGCCTTTTTGACTGATATACCCATTAAGTTTAGCAATTTCTTTTTTATTGAGTAATAGTTTTCTGCTTCTAGTAGCCTCAGATTCATCTGTTATATTTGCATTTCTCAATGGTGAGAAATGTGCACCGATTAAAAATACTTCATTGTTTTTTAAAATTGCGTAACTCTCTTTTATATTGCCTCTATTGTCTCTAAGGCTTTTTACTTCCCAGCCCTTTAGGGAGATGCCAGCCTCAATCTGATCCTCAACATTGAAATCAAATAGAGCTTTTTTATTCTTAATAATTGTATTTGTCATCGATTTCAAGGTAATTTAGTTCTACCACTTTATAAGATTATAACGTTTTCAATCAAATGAGTAATATCTCAAACAATGAAAGAGAATCAATGCATGGCCTATGGTCATCGAGATTAACTTTTATTCTTGCTGTTACAGGGTCTGCAATTGGCTTAGGAAACATCTGGAAATTCCCTTATGTGGCTGGCGCTAATGGAGGAGGAGCATTTGTCCTAGTTTATTTAATATGTATTTTAGTTATCGGTTTTCCAATTATGGTTTCTGAAATTCTTATAGGACGTAAAGGCCGTAGGAACCCGATTACATCAATGCAACTTCTCGGTACAGAGGAAACAGGGAGTCAATCATGGAAGGTTGTTGGCTTTATCGGTTTATTTGCTGGTTTTCTTATATTGTCTTATTACAGCGTTATTGCTGGTTGGACTCTCCATTATTTCACACTTTCACTAACAGGTGATTTTACTGAACTTAATACAGAGAAGGTAAATCTTTTATTTTCTGAACTAACAAGTTCTATATCAACTCAGGCGATTTTCCATACCTTGTTTATGGTTATGACCATAATAATCATAGCAAGAGGTATAAAAAATGGATTAGAAAAAGCTGTAAAATTCATGATGCCAGCACTCTTATTCATTATGGTTATTTTGTTGATTTACTCAATCACCCAGGGTGACTTTGCAAAAGGGGTTGATTTCTTACTCAAGCCTGATTTTTCTAAAATTACTGCTGAAAGTATTCTTGCTGCAATGGGGCAAGCATTCTTTACACTCAGTCTGGGTATGGGCTGTATTGTAATGTACGGAGCTTATTTGCCTAAAAACGAGTCTATAGTTAAAACTTCATTAACTATTATTTTTTGCGATACGCTAATTGCCCTATTAGCAGGGTTGGTTATATTTCCTATTGTTTTTGATAATAACCTTGCTCCTACAGACGGTCCAGGTTTAATCTTTCTAACACTTCCTTTAGCTTTTTCAGATATCACAGGAGGTATTTTATTTGGGTCGCTGTTCTTCATTTTACTAGGCTTTGCTGCTATCACTTCAGCAATTAGTTTACTCGAGCCATCTGTTGCCTGGATGATTGAAACTCAAAAAATCAAACGAACTACATCGGCAATAATAATCGGATCAGTGATCTGGCTTCTCGGATTTTTAACAATTTTGTCATTTAATGATTTGTCAGATTTTACATTTTGGAAAGGAACTATATTTGATAATTTTGACTATTTAGCCAGTAATATCCTATTGCCAATCAGTGGACTCCTATTTACTATCTTTGCAAGTTGGTTTATGACGAAATCAAGCAGTCGATTAGAATTATCGGATGTTTCTCCAACAACATATGCGATATGGAAATTCCTAGCTCGAGTGGTTGCACCAATAGGGGTTATAATTATTTTTCTTAATGCCATAAATATTGTTTAGTTTTGAGCACTTTCAAACGATCATTCCTTATACATAAGCCTGTTGACCAAGTGTATAGAACATTATCAGATGTCGAAGAATATGAGACTTTTATTCCTTATTGCATTGAGTCCAAGATCATTGATGAACAAAGTGATTATTCATTAGTCACTTTAAATCTAGAGTTCTTTGGTATCCAGACATCA
This sequence comes from uncultured Woeseia sp., assembly GCA_964561815.1. Lineage (GTDB taxonomy): Bacteria > Pseudomonadota > Gammaproteobacteria > Steroidobacterales > UBA11654 > CACPJA01. Next base: position 14,367 of record CAZLQT010000018.1, on the reverse strand, counting down.
TTCACTACCAAGAATGTAGTCAAACTAAATAAATCTATTGAAATGGAATTAATAGATGGTCCTTTCGAGAAATTTAGATCAAGCTGGAGATTAGAGGAGGTCGATAAGCAAACAACAAATCTTAGTTTTGAGATGAGTTATCAAATGAAAAATAAAATTCTAGAAATCGCATTTAATAAAAATCTTAAGGGAGTTAGTGAGTCAATCGTAGAAGCTTTTAAATCAAGATTGAACTAACCAGTTGGTTTGGAAATAACATCTTTTTCAATTCTTACTACCCTGTCATTTTCGAAAAAGATAACTAACCAATACTTTTGAGTGTTTTCATCTGATTCTGGACCCATTCTAGTTTTATAATAGTAGATGTAATCCCATCGATTCTGCTCATAGGGACTACCAATAACCGGCCCACCCAGCAAATATTTAATTTGACTCTTGGTCATATCAATCTGAACACGATCAATGTTTTCTATATTGAGTAGATTACCTTGTTGTAGATCAGGTCGGTAAACACACCCAGTGATAGTAATAATAAATACTAGAACTATAATTAGCTTAAATTTATTAATCATTTCTATTGTCAACTCCCCATAAAAGTTTAGATTTCAGATTATCGAAATAATCATAATTCTCTGGATGCAATAATGAAACTGTCTTCTCTGCTTTTTTTATCAAAAGCTCTTGCCCTGGTTTAAGCTCTGACATAGTGTCTCCATCTATATCAATGCCAACCATATCAGTTTGGTTGTCATTTAATCGAAGAATAATTTCAGATGATGATGGAAGTACCATAGGCCTATCATTCAAAGTGTGAGGTGCTATAGGAACTAATAGGAAGGCTTCTACATCAGGTTTCATTATCGGACCGCCACAACTTAATGAATAGGCTGTTGAGCCAGTAGGTGTTGAGATTATAAAACCATCGCCTTCGTGAGTATTAATAGGTTTATTATCGATTGACGTCTCAATATTAATCATCCGACCCGTTTCTTTGCGATTGATCACGATGTCATTAAAAGCATAACCGATACTCTTTAATGAATTATTGTCTCGAACAAAGACTTCAATGAGCATTCTATTTTCAATATCAAATTGCCCAGAGATAATATCCTTTATTACAGAAAGAGCTTGATTGGGATTAATATCGGTTAGAAAGCCTAATCGACCGCGATTTATACCAGTAATTGGTATCTCTAGCTCATAGGCTAACTTAGTTGATTTAAGCATCGTGCCATCTCCTCCAACTGAAATTATAAGATCGATACCATTCATCTGATTTTTAGAGATAAACTTATATTTATCAGGTTCATCTATAGAGGCATTATTGGTTTTTGGGTCAATCAAGAAAAGTTCAAGATTTGAGCTGTCAAAGTTATCAATAATTTTCTGAATAACAGCAAAAGATTTCTCATCACTTGAGTTGTATGAGAAAACAATTTTTTTACATTCATCCATCTACTAAACCATTGTCTGTTAAGAAATATTTGCAAATGATAACAGATTAATTAACTATTAGCTTAAGTCCATTATTTCAGTAAGCATGACAGAAAAAACTAAAACTAAACTACCTTCTGATAGAGCCAAGAAAATACTGTCCGCAATCATTGATAATTATATCGAGGAGGGCATTCCTATAGGCTCAAAGAAACTTGCAACTTATGATAGATTCGACTTGAGCCCTGCAACCATTAGAAACGTCATGTCAGATCTTGAAAATCTAGGATTCCTATCATCACCTCATACATCATCTGGACGAATACCTACACCAAAAGGATATCGATTCTTTATTGACCGTTTACTTCAATTGCAACCTGTTGCTGATGATCAATTTACCTCAATCCAGGAAACTGTTACTCAAACAAAGTCTAATAGTAAGGATTTAGCAACTAATGTTTCTTCAACTTTATCAGCAGTCACTCAATTAGCCGGCATTGTGACCGTGCCAAAGAAACAAGAAAGCACATTAAAAGAAATAGATTTTATTCCACTCTCAGAAAAAAGAGTTTTGGCCATTGTGGTAATCAATGATTCAGAAGTTGAGAATAAAATTCTCCAGATGAAAAGAAACTATACGAGGGAAGAGTTGCAAATTTCTTCTAACTTCATAAATCACAATTACGTAGGAAAATCGTTCGAATACATTAAAAACGATTTAGTTAATCAATTAAAAGAAACATCGGAACTAGCCCAATCCTTGATGAATGATATTATCAGTATCGCTGATGAAGTTCTGAAAACTCAGAAAACTGAAGAATATGTTGTCAGTGGCGAGAATAAACTGATGGATTTTGATGAGCTTGCAGACATCAAAAGACTGAAACAACTGTTTAATGCTTTTAATGAAAAGCAGCAACTTCTTCAATTATTAGATAAAAGTATTTCAACCAGTAATATACAAATCTTTATTGGTGAGGAATCAGGCTATAAAATTCTAGATAATTGTAGTCTAATTACAGCACCATATACTAATGAAGAAGGTTCCATCGGTGTTTTGGGTGTAATTGGACCAACTAGAATTGCTTACCAAAAAGTCATTCCCATTGTTGATATAACCGCAAAATTACTCAGTCAATCATTGAAATAAAAAAATATGGCCATAGGTTATGGTTAAAGGAATTGTGATGAATGACAAAAATAAAAATGTTGATAACGGTGCAGACGATCAAAACGAAGAATTAGATTCTGTAAACACAGATGAGGAATTACCAGATCAAGCCAGCGAAATAGATGAATTGAAAAAACTCGCAGATGAGAATTGGGAAAAGGTTCTAAGACTTCAAGCAGAGCTAGACAATCTTCGGAAACGGACGCTAAAGGATATAGAGAGTGCTAGCAAGGGCTCCATAGAAAGGGTTTTTCAAGAAATACTACCGATAATGGATAGTTTTGAACTGGGAGTAAAGGTCGACACTTCAACCAAAGAAGGGGTAGAAACCTTTATTGAAGGACAAACAGCAACATTTAAGCTATTTCAATCAGTCTTAGATAAATTCTTAATCGAGACAATTAACCCTGAGAATATGAAATATGATCCTGAGCTTCATGAAGTTATAAGCATGCAGGACAGTGAGGAGATTGAAAGCGGTTATATCATAGAAGTAATTCAAAAAGGTTATCGATTAAAGAATCGATTACTTCGTCCTGCTAGAGTCATAGTAAGCTCCGAAGATAAAAGTTAATTCATTACTTGAATTTTAAAGAACTGTTCATATAACTAGCAAAACAATGCTAACGGAGTAAATAATGGCGAGAGTAATTGGAATTGATTTAGGAACGACTAATTCTTGTGTGGCTATCATGGATGGTGATCAAGCTAAGGTTATAGAAAATTCAGAAGGAGATAGAACAACTCCCTCAATAGTTGCATATTCGAAGGATGAAGACAGGAGTATGGTTGGCCAATCTGCTAAAAGACAAGCAGTAAGTAATCCTGAAAATACACTTTATGCAATCAAAAGGCTTATAGGTCGTAAATACGATGATTCGGTTGTTAAGAAAGATATCGATAAAGTCCCTTTTGAAATCAAAAAGGCAAAAAACGGAGATGCTTGGGTTGTTGCTAATGGAAAAGAAACAGCACCACCTGCAATATCTGCTGAAGTCCTTAGAAAAATGAAGGAAACAGCAGAGAGCTATTTAGGTGAATCGGTAAATGAAGCTGTGATAACAGTCCCTGCTTATTTTAACGACTCTCAAAGACAAGCAACAAAAGACGCTGGCAAAATTGCTGGGCTAGAAGTAAAAAGAATCATTAACGAACCAACTGCAGCTGCTCTAGCTTATGGATTAGACAAGAAAAGAGGCGATAGAAAAATCGCTGTCTACGACCTGGGAGGTGGAACGTTCGATGTTTCTATTATCGAAATAGCTGATGTTGACGGTGAAAACCAATTTGAAGTTCTAGCAACTAACGGCGATACATTCCTTGGTGGTGAAGACTTTGACTTAAGAATCATGGACCATCTTTTAGATGAGTTTAAAAAGCAAACAGGAATGGATGTTGCTAAAGATACGCAAGCTCTTCAGAGACTTAAGGAAGCAGCTGAAAAAGCAAAAATTGAACTATCTAATCAAGCTCAAACAGATATTAACCTTCCTTATTTAACAGCTGACTCTTCAGGACCTAAACATTTAAATTTAACCCTAACAAGAGCAAAATTAGAGTCTTTGGTGGAAGATCTTATTGTTCAAACAATAGAACCTTGTAAGACAGCTCTAAAGGACGCAGGTCTTGCTGTCGGTGAGGTAAACGATGTCATTCTAGTTGGTGGCCAAACAAGAATGCCAAAGGTCCAAGACGAAGTTAAATCATTCTTCGGTGTTGATGCAAGAAAGGATGTCAATCCAGATGAAGCAGTAGCTATTGGCGCTGCAATTCAAGGTGGTGTTTTATCAGGAGATGTTAAAGATGTCTTGTTACTCGATGTAACTCCACTTTCTCTTGGTATTGAAACCCTTGGTGCTGTTACTACTAAGCTAATCGAAAAAAACACAACTATACCAACAAAGGCTGAGCAAATATTTTCTACCGCAGAAGATAATCAAACAGCCGTAACAATTCATGTCTTACAAGGCGAGAGAGAAAGAGCTCAAGATAATAAATCGCTAGGGAGGTTTGACTTAACTGATATTCCTGCCAAGCCAAGGGGGTTACCTCAAATTGAAGTAGCATTTGATATTGATGCTAATGGCATCATCAATGTATCTGCCAAAGACAAGGAGACCGGCAAAGAACAAAAAATTGTTATCCAAGCTTCTAGCGGATTATCAGATGAAGAAATTGATCAAATGATATCCGATGCAGAATCAAATGCTGAAGAGGATCAAAAGTACAGAGAATTAGTTGATATTAAGAACCAAGGAGATCAATTAGTTCATGCTACTGAAAAATCTCTCGAAGAATTAGGCGAGAAAGTTACAGCTGAAGAGCGATCTAATGTTGAAGCTGCAATTGGAGAACTTAAAGAAGCACTCAAGGGTGACGATAAGGACACTATTGAAACTAAAGTGAAGAGCTTATCTGAAGCCTCAGTAGGCATTGCCCAGAAAGCTTTTGAAGAGGCACAAGCTGCAGCAAATACAGAGTCAAAGTCTGATGATACACAATCAACTGATGAGAATGTTGTAGATGCAGAATATGAAGAAGTAGATAACGACAAAGATAAAGATAATAACTAAACCTTAGTTTAGTATCAGATAATACAGGGTAGATATTTTGTCTATCCTGTATTTACACAAAAAGGGGTGACATGAGTAAACAAGATTACTATCAAACACTTGGTTTGCAGAAAAACTCATCCGATGCTGAAATCAAAAAGGCTTATCGTAAGCTTGCGATGAAATATCACCCTGATCGCAACCCTGATGATAAAACTGCTGAAATGAAGTTCAAAGAAGCAAAAGAAGCTTACGAAGTTCTATCTGATAACCAAAAAAGAGCTGCGTACGATCAATTTGGACATGCGGGTGTAAATAACCAAGCTGGCATGGGCGGAGGCTTCAACCCTGGCGATGCGTTCAATGATATTTTTGGAGATATGTTTGGGGATATTTTTGGTAACGCCAGAGGGCAAAGACGACAAAGCAGCGCTCAAAGAGGTGCAGACCTTAGGTACGAATTAGATCTTGATCTTGAACAAGCCGTTTTTGGCGAAACAATTAAAATAAATATTCCTTCTCTAATTGGTTGCGATACTTGTGCAGGATCCGGAGCAAAAAAAGGCACTCAAGCAACACGATGTTTAAGATGTGAGGGCAGAGGCTCAGTAAGAGTGCAACAAGGTTTCTTTACTCTGCAACAAACTTGCCCTGAATGTAGAGGCGCGGGTCAAACAATAAAGGACCCTTGTATCGATTGCTCAGGATCAGGCCGAGTTCAAAAAGAAAGGACTATATCCATTAAAATACCTCCAGGAGTTGATCAAGACGACAGGATTAGACTATCGAGTGAAGGTGAAGCTGGAATGAAAGGAGGACCACCAGGCGATTTATACGTCGATGTTAATATCAGGTCTCATCCAATTTTTAAACGTGAAGGGAGTAACTTATTCTGTGAAGTTCCTATAAGTTTTACTAAAGCAGCCTTAGGCGGGACAGTAGAAGTTCCAACAATTGATGGCGCTGTAAATTTAACAATACCTACAGAAACTCAATCAGGAGAAGTTTTTAGACTGAGAGGAAAGGGAGTTCAATCTTATCGAGATAGAGTGTTGGGTGACTTATTCTGTAACATTCAGATTGAGACGCCTGTTAACTTGAATGCAGATCAAAAAAACATCTTAAAGTCATTTGAAGAATCGATCAGTAAAAGCAAAAAAGAACATCGTCCAAATAAGAATAAATGGACAGAAAGCGTAAAGAACTTTTTTAATCGCCTTGGTATTTAGTAATAAAAGTATAATTTTGGTTCTTTAGTTTATAGACTTATCTCTGTAGGAATCAGCAGAATGCAACATTCTATAAATTAAGGAATAATTGTTATGCATTTAGAACCATTCGAATTATTTGGTCTACAGCATTTACTCACACTGTCAATTGCAGCTCTTGTTATTTTCACAACTTGTTTCTACTTTCGAAATAAAAAGAATGATACAAAATATACTGCAGGAATTGCCATAGCAGTTCTGCTTGTTGTTCAAGTAATCATAGGAATGTTAAATACTTTTTCTTTTGATCATAATTGGCAAGAAGTGTTCCCTCTTCATATGTGTGATCTTTCAGCTCTTGCTATTGCCTATTATCTTTGGAAAAGAGAAAAGGTTTTCTTCAATTGTGCTTTTTTCTGGGGCATTGGTGGAGCCACGATGGCATTATTGACCCCTGACGTTGACTTTGCTTACCCAAATGCAGTCTTTTTCCCATTCTTTTATATACACTCATTAATACTGTTAGGTGTTTTCTTTTCAGTTATCGCACTAAAACAAAGACCTTATTTGAATGATGTTCACAAGGTTATCGGCATTAGTCTTGTTTTAATGATTTTCATTTATCTGGCTAATTTTCTCCTCGGCGATGGCGCAAACTTCTGGTATTTAAACGATAAACCGGACAATGCTACCATCATGAATTTATTCCCTGATCCTCCATATCACATCTTAGTTACTATCCCTGTTGCTATAGCGTTGTTTTATATCATCTATATGCCACTTTGGATTAAAGATTTAATCACTAAAAACGACTAAATATAAAAAAAAGATAATTAATACGTGACATGAGAAATAATTGAACCTAATATGTTTTGGGTTCCAAACAATTTTTAAGGAAGGACCTCTTAGGTACCTTCCTTTTTTATAAGAAAAACAAAATTAGGAATAGAAATTGACTGACGCGGTTCTCACATTAGAAGACGGGACAATATTTAACGGAAAATCAATTGGTGCAAAGGGTTCTTCTATTGGCGAGGTAGTTTTTAATACAGCAATGACCGGCTATCAGGAAATTCTTACTGATCCATCTTACTTTAAGCAAATAGTCACCTTAACGTATCCCCATATTGGTAATACAGGAACTAACAGGGAAGATTTTGAAAGCGCAAAGACATTCGCATCAGGTCTTATTATAAGAGAGGCCTCACCAGTATCCAGCAACTGGAGAAATGAAATTGATTTAGAGGAATTTTTAACACAGCAGAATATAGTTGCTATATCAGATATAGATACTAGAAAACTGACAAATCACCTTCGATCAAACGGTTCAATGAGTGGATGTATAAGCTCAGAGGATAAAGATATTGATGAATGTATAAGATTAGCTCAATCATTCCCTGGTCTAGCAGGAATGGATTTAGCAAAAGAAGTTACCACTGAGAAGAGCTATGATTTCCAATCAAATAAGAATCTTAATCATACTCATCCATATAAAGTTGTTGCTCTAGATTTTGGTATCAAAACCAATATTCTAAATCTGCTTCACCAATCAGGATGTGAGGTAACAGTAGTACCTGGAGACACATCATTTTCCAAAATTACTAAAATGCAACCGGATGGAATATTTCTTTCTAACGGTCCAGGCGATCCTGAGCCCTGTGATTATGCAGTCAAGACTATAAAGTCTTTCCTTGAAATAAAAATTCCAATGTTTGGGATCTGTTTAGGTCATCAATTACTTGCTTTAGCCAGTGGCGGTAAAACCGAAAAAATGAAATTTGGACATCATGGAGCTAATCATCCTGTTCAAGATCTACTAACCGGGGAAGTATTTATTACCAGTCAGAACCACGGCTTCACAGTTAATGAAGATTCATTACCTGATAATGTTTCTGTATCTCATCGGTCTTTATTTGATCAAACAATTCAAGGTATTGAGATAACAAAAGACAATGCATTTAGTTTTCAAGGACATCCTGAAGCATCACCTGGCCCACATGATATTAATTCATTATTTAACAAATTTACTGACCTAATGTCTCATGCCAAAAAGAACTGATATAAATTCTGTTTTAATAATAGGCGCTGGACCAATCATTATTGGGCAAGCGTGTGAGTTTGACTATTCAGGAACACAGGCGTGTAAAGCACTAAAAGAAGAAGGTTACCGAGTGATTTTAGTTAATTCAAACCCAGCAACAATTATGACTGATCCAGATAGTGCTGATTCAATCTACATTGAACCAATTAATTGGCAAACAATCGAAAAGATTATTGCTGAAGAAAAACCAGATGCTCTATTACCAACAATGGGAGGACAAACAGGCTTGAACACAGCACTTGATCTTGCCTCTAGAGGTATTCTAAAAGAACACAATGTTGAACTAATAGGAGCCACAAAAGAAGCCATTGATAAAGCTGAAGATAGAGAACTATTTAAACAAGCTATGCAAGAAATTGATATTGATGTAGCTAAATCTGGATTAGCTAATAATTTAGATGAAGCTTTATCGATAGCTAAATCGATTAACTACCCGTTGATCATCCGTCCATCGTTTACTTTAGGAGGAAGCGGAGGCGGAGTAGCTAATAATGAAGATGAATTCATAACCATTATAAAAAGAGGCTTAGAGTTGTCACCAACATCAGAAGTTTTAATTGAGGAATCTCTATTAGGGTGGAAAGAATATGAAATGGAGGTTGTAAGAGACAATAAAGATAACGCCATAATTATCTGCTCCATTGAAAATGTTGACCCTATGGGTGTTCATACCGGTGATTCGATCACTGTTGCTCCAGCTCAAACTCTTACAGATAAAGAATTTCAAATCATGAGAAATTACTCCATAGCAATTCTCAGAAAAATAGGAGTTGACACAGGTGGTTCCAATGTTCAGTTCGCAGTTAATCCCGACGACGGGAGAATGATTGTGATAGAAATGAACCCAAGAGTTTCTAGATCATCTGCTTTAGCATCAAAGGCCACTGGATTCCCGATAGCTAAAATAGCTGCGAAACTGGCTGTTGGCTATACTCTCGATGAATTACAAAATGACATTACAGGCGGAGTTACACCAGCTTCATTTGAACCAACCATTGACTATGTGGTAACAAAAATACCTAAATTTACTTTTGAGAAATTTCCAAAAGCAAATTCCATTTTAACTACCCAAATGAAATCTGTGGGTGAGGCAATGGCTATAGGTAGAAATTTCCAAGAATCATTGCAAAAGGCAATTAGGAGTCTAGAGTCAAATCATTACGGCTTAACGGAAATGGAAGTTGATGAAGATTTTAATACCAAAGTCTCTGAGCCAAGTCCAGACAGATTGTTCTACGTTGCTCAGTCATTTAGAGAAGGATTCTCAATAGAGGATGTTTTTAATCTCACCAAAATAGATCCTTGGTTTCTTAGTTATATAGAAGATCTAATAGATACTGAAAAACAGATATCAGAAACTCAATTAATTAATATCAATCACGAATTTCTAAGAGATATAAAGAAAAAAGGATTCTCTGACAAACGTATTTCCCATTTAATGAACACTAATGAAAAGGAAATTAGAAAGAAAAGAAAAGAATTAAATATTAATCCAATCTTTAAACGCGTGGATACATGTGCTGCAGAATTCGAAACTTCTACTGCTTATCTTTATTCAAGTTATGATGAAGAATGTGAATCAAGACCTACCGATAAAAAGAAGATAGTAATACTTGGCGGCGGCCCGAATAGAATAGGTCAGGGCATTGAGTTTGATTATTGTTGTGTTCACGCAGCAATGGCTGTTTCAGAGGCTGGCTATGAATCCATTATGATCAACTGTAATCCAGAAACAGTATCCACAGATTACGACACATCAGATCGGCTTTACTTCGAACCCCTCACTTTTGAAGACGTTATGGCCATTGTCGATGTCGAGCAACCAGAAGGAATAATAATACAGTTTGGTGGGCAGACACCTTTAAAATTAGCTAAAGATTTAAAAGATGCAGGTGCACCTATAATTGGTACCCAACCTGAAGAAATTGATATTGCAGAAGATAGGGAGCTGTTCAAAGAATTAGTCAATGAATTAAAACTCTTACAACCCTATAACGAGGTAGCGACTAATCTTGATGAGGCTTTAAGGAATGCACAAAAAGTGGAGTATCCACTTGTAGTAAGACCGTCTTATGTCTTAGGTGGACGTGCTATGGAGATTGTTTACAACGATGTTGAATTAGAAACCTACATGAATGAAGCAGTAAAAGTTTCAAATGAATCACCTGTGTTACTAGACCACTTTCTGAACAAGGCAATAGAAGTCGATGTTGATGCTGTCTCTGATGGTAAAGAAGTTATAATTGGCGGCATAATGGAGCATATAGAACAAGCTGGTGTTCATTCTGGAGATTCCTCGTGTTCTATTCCTGCTTATTCTCTCTCTGATGAAATTCAAGAAGAAATTATCAAACAAATGATTGAGTTTGCTAAGCAACTCAATGTTGTGGGCTTAGTAAATGCTCAATTCGCTATCAGAAAAGAAAAGATATTTGTATTAGAGGTAAACCCGAGAGCCTCAAGAACAGTGCCTTTTGTTTCAAAAGCCACTGGAAATCAATTGGCCAAAATTGCTGCAAAGGTAATGATTGGTATACCTTTAAGTCAACAGGATATTAAATCATCATACAAACCAACCTTTTTCTCTGTTAAAGGTCCCGTGTTTCCTTTTAATAAGTTTCCAGATACGGATCCAATTCTAGGTCCTGAAATGAAATCCACGGGAGAAGTTATGGGAACAGGGCAATCATTTGGTGAAGCATATATAAAATCACAGTACGGAGCTGGTATATCTATACCAGATAAAGGCAATGTCTTTATTTCTGTTAGAGAACCTGATAAGTCAGATAAGTTGATAAAAATCGCAAACTTTTTAACAAATAATAATTTCGAATTAGTTGCGACTAAAGGAACAGCAGATTTTCTAAGAGAAAATAATATTAATTGCACATACATAAATAAAGTTCACGAAGGTCAGCCGCATATAGTCGATCTTATTAAAGATAAAAAAATAAACCTTGTCATTAATACAACCGAAGGTAAACAGTCAATTGAGGAATCGTTCTCTATTAGGGCTGAGGCAGTAATTTCTGGAATAACATATTACACAAGCTTAGAGGCTGCTCTTGCAACTATCGAGTCATTTGATTTTCTTGGTACAATAAAAGTAAATAAGTTGCAAAATTATATATAGATAGATGGATAAGCATGTAATGACAGTTAATGGAAGCAATCTTCTGAGAGAAGAATTAAAAACGCTGAAATCTAAAGATAGGCCGGAAATCATCCAGGCAATTGCAACAGCAAGAGGTTTTGGTGATTTAAAGGAAAATGCTGAATATCATGCCGCTAAAGAAAAGCAAAGCTTTATTGAAGGAAGAATTAAAGACATAGAATCCAAACTCTCAAACTCTGAAATTATAGACATAACAAATCTCAATGTTTCGAACAAAGTCGTATTTGGCTCTACCGTAACAATAATAAATATTGAAAGTGGAAAAGAAGATAAATATAAGATCGTTGGTGAAGATGAATCCGATATTGATAAAGGCCTTCTTTCATATAAGGCACCGGTTTCTAGAGCCATGATAGGTAAATCTATAGATGATCTCGTTGAGATAGTAATTGGCGATGAAAATCAATCACTCCAAATTTTAAATATAGAATACATCTAGTTTAATTGTAATGGCTCAAAAGAACTGGAGAAGTGATCAATCTAGAGATCAATATTTTATAAAAGCGAGAAAACTTGGTTACAGATCAAGGTCTGTTTTTAAATTAAAAGAAATTGATCAGAAATATAAGCTCATTAAAAAAGAATCACGAATACTTGATCTAGGGTCATCTCCCGGAGGTTGGTCAGAATATATATCAAATAATCACCGTGTAAAAACTATAATCGCTAGTGATATTCAACCAATGGAATCTATAGATAATGTTAAATTCATTTCAGGAGATTTTACTAACAATGAAACACAACAAAACATTATTCGATTAAATAATAATCAGAAATTTAACCTAATTCTCTCAGATATTTCTACAAAAAAGACTGGTAATAAAATCACAGATCAATATCAGTTCTACAATATTGCTAATAATATACTTGAATTCTCTTTAAATGGACTTACATCTAATGGAGTATTAGTAATAAAAGTATTTATTGGACATGGTTTTGAAGATTTTAAGAACGATCTAGACAATTATTTCGAAGATGTATATATGTTTAAACCAAAATCCTCAAGACCGGAAAGTAAAGAAACATACGCCATTGGAAAAAAGATTAGGTATACTCAAAATTTATGAATAACTTTTTTAAAAATGCAACAGTTTGGATAGTTATGGGCATAGTCATGTTGACTGTGTTTAATTCATTTTCTCCAAACTCAGTTCGTCAGCAAACTATTGATTACTCAACATTTCTAGAGCTAGTCAGAACAGGTAATATTAGCGAAGTAGTATTTGAAAATGATGTCATTAAAGCTAAAAGAATTAATGGGGATAAATTTCTAACCTATAACCCCGAAACAGACAATACGGCATTAATTGGTGAACTCAATAAATCTGGAGTTCGTATAAGTGCAAATCCACCTAAGAATCAGAATATCTTTGTAAGTCTGCTTATAAATTCTTTCCCTGTAATTTTATTAATTGCTGTCTGGATATACTTCATGCGACAAATGCAAGGAGGAGTGGGTGGCGGAAGAGGTGCTATGACCTTTGGTAAAAGTAAAGCTAGGTTACTTGGAGAAGATCAAATAGAAGTAACATTTGCAGATGTCGCTGGAATAGAAGAAGCAAAAGAAGAAGTTATAGAGATTGTAGAATTCCTTAAGGATCCATCCAAATTCCAAAGACTTGGTGGAAAAATTCCAAAAGGAGTCCTTATGGTCGGATCCCCTGGAACAGGAAAAACTTTGCTCGCAAGAGCTATAGCTGGGGAAGCGAAAGTCCCTTTCTTTACAATTTCAGGTTCTGATTTTGTGGAAATGTTTGTTGGCGTTGGCGCTTCTAGAGTAAGAGACATGTTCCAAGAAGCCAAGGCTCATTCTCCATGCATCATCTTTATAGATGAAATCGATGCAGTGGGCAGACAACGTGGAGCTGGTCTAGGTGGAGGTCATGATGAAAGAGAACAGACACTGAATCAGCTTTTGGTAGAGATGGACGGCTTCGAAGACAATGTAGGAGTAATTGTAATAGCTGCTACCAATAGACCAGATGTTTTAGATGCCGCTCTTCTAAGACCAGGTCGTTTTGACCGGCAAGTTGTTGTTCCACTTCCAGATGTAAGAGGAAGAGAGCAAATATTAAAAGTTCATATGAGAAAAGTTCCTTTAGATAAGAACGTTAAGCCATCCATAATTGCAAGAGGTACCCCAGGGTTTTCTGGAGCTGATCTAGCCAACCTAGTAAATGAGTCAGCACTTATTGCAGCTAGAGGGAATAAGAAATTTGTGAATATGGACGATCTTGAGAAAGCAAAAGATAAAATTATGATGGGAACGGAGAGAAAATCTTTGGTTATGAGTGAAGAAGAAAAGAAACTGACAGCCTATCATGAAGCAGGACATGCCATAGTTGGTTTATCAATTGATGGGCATGATCCAGTTTATAAAGTCACAATTGTACCTAGAGGAAGAGCACTGGGAGTTACAATGTTCCTTCCTGAGGATGACCGTTACAGCATGAGCAAGAAAAGACTAATAGGTCAAATCACTAGTTTATTTGGTGGCAGGGTTGCCGAAGAACTGATTTTTGGAAAAGAAGCAGTTACGACTGGCGCCTCAAATGATATAGAAAGGGCAACTGAGATTGCTAGAAACATGGTTACAAAATGGGGTTTATCAGATAAGCTTGGCCCACTTACGTATAGTGAAGATGAAGGGGAAGTTTTTTTAGGACGCTCAGTTACCCAAACAAAGCAAGTTTCAGATGTTACAGCTAAGTTGATAGACGAAGAAG
>CAZLQT010000017.1:0-19335 GCA_964561815.1 uncultured Woeseia sp. | reverse complement strand
GAGTGCTTGCTTGACATGCAAGAGGTCGGCGGTTCGAGTCCGCCCGTGCCTACCACTAGTAGATAAGCTAAAAAGTTTGATTAGCCTGGAGGTGAAGGCAATGGTTTGTCACTTGTTAAAGCAAACCAAATGAAAAAAATAACAGCAATAATAATCATTATAATTTCGCCATTTCTTTTCAGGCTTTCTTTACGAGTAATAGGATAACCATGAAATCTATAAAGCAATCCCTGAGTAATTTCTGTGTTTAACCACTTTCTAATATGAAAAATAAAATTTGACACAGGTCTAATAATTACAGTAATAGTAAGAAGTGCTAGTCTTTTCATTTAATTAACCAGTATAGCGATTATAGATAATACTAGTATTGCAAGAGGAAGCCATTGCAAGATTCTCAATACTATTATTGCTCTTTTGATTTTTGCAGAATCGTTAACCCATGGATAAGGTGTGTCTGGAATATCAACATCAAGAAATTCACACAGCGGTTCCCACCCATCTTTTGAAGTATGAATCAGCAGCCTTTCAGGGGGAAACATTTTTTTTATTGTCTCTATACGTTCATTAAAAACCTGAATGGCTGTTCCTTTGTCTTCGAATTGCCCTGAAAATTCTCCTTGCCATATTGTTTTCTCAATCATATTGAAGACTTTATCAGACCTGGGAAATATGAACCTGATCCATTTAGGGAAATTTGGTATGACTCTAAAAATAGTGTTCTCGACACTTTCATACCAAGCATCAGGGTCTCTTACCCCAAGAACAATTTTTGCATCAGGAAATGATTCAGCAAGCTCCTGATAATATGCCGCTGCTGGCCAGTCTACGGCTGAAGAATATTTGTTAAAGACTTCATGCCAATCGACTTCAACACCTTTTGATGCTTGAGAGAACCATTCAGCCTGATCGTTATTCAGCATAACTTCTTTCATGTGATGACAAGGGCCATACCCGAGCTGCTCTAAAGCAACTTTAAGTGAAAGTGTTCCAGTTCTTCCAAAGCCTGCGCCAATTACTTTTAATGCCATATTAATCGTCCTTTGATTTACTAAATATTAGGTGATTTTCCATTGCTTATCTAATTTTTAAACATTTTTGATTCAACATAAATAATGCTAGAATCAATGATGATAACGCTTGATCGTTATTATCAAATTAAAATAAAGAGGTAACACATGAAAAAGATCACTTTAATCTTAGCTGTGGTTTTAATTTCTACTTCATCTTTTTCACAAGGTATTGAAGAGATAATTGTAACGGCTAATAAACGTGAACAAACCGTACAGGATATTCCAATGAATATCTCTGTTATAACTTCTGACGCTATTTCTGAGAGGGGGATTTATAATCCTGAAGATTATCTTAGGACTCTTGCTGGCGTTTCAACCCCAGGTGGAGATACCTATTACACAATGAGAGGTTTGAATACTGGGACAGCACAAGTAAATTCAGGGACATCTAATACCTTTATGGGAGAAATCTCTATGGGTATGACAAATCTCTACGACATTGACCGAATTGAAGTCCTTAGGGGCCCACAAGGAACTCTATATGGTTCAAACGCTGTTGGTGGAACAATTAGATACATTACTGCGATGCCATCATTTGATGAATTCGAAGGTAACGTCACTCTAGAATACTCTGATAAGAAACTTGCAGAGGACTCAGGTTATGCCTACAACGCGATGGTTAATGTTCCTTTGTCGGACACTATGGCAATGAGAGCTGTGTATACATCTGGAAAAAACCCTGGAATTTATCAAAATATTGCTACGGGTAGAAAAGACATTGGTAATCAGGATGATGACGAATACAGACTGATGTTCAGATACGCTGATGGACCACTGGATCTTAATCTTATGATCATGAAAAGAGAACGCTTTGACTTTGGTCAAAAAGAGAAAGGTAACGCAGATAAGCCTGGTACAGCTGACATTGTTGATCCAAATTGCGTCTATGATACAGCATGGTATTACGGTGCAACCTGTACAAGAGTTTTCGCCACTGCTGGAGGAGATTTAGCAGGATGGGATCCAGAAGTAGCTTTTTACTCATATACTGATGAAACCTTTGATGTTGAATCAAGTGTAGTTTCATTAACTGCTAATTATGAATTTGAAACATTTGATGCAACACT
Source organism: uncultured Woeseia sp. (assembly GCA_964561815.1). GTDB lineage: Bacteria > Pseudomonadota > Gammaproteobacteria > Steroidobacterales > UBA11654 > CACPJA01. Next base: position 17,198 of record CAZLQT010000017.1, on the reverse strand, counting down.
AATTTTAGCCAACTATGATTTTGATGAATATTCTGTTACTGACTGGTCAAGAATTGATACCGATGACCTTTATCCAGACCCTCTTTATTACTATGGTGACGCTAAAAGAGAAACTCAGGAGTTAAGATTCACTTCCAAAGGTGATGGGCCTATTCAATGGACAGCTGGTTACTTTAGGACTGATTATGAATCCGCACCAAATAGTGTCACTGAGTGGGAAGTAACAAATGCCGATGGACTTGATTATCTAGGTTATATGGGTTTCAGCTCACATAATGGCACTTATGATCCTTCATTTTATGTTTCACCTTTTGGTGATACAGAATTTAGAGGTAACACTGGTTTCTTGGTCTACGGTAGTTATAACTATTATAATTATGCTGAGGAAGAAGCCATCTATGGTTCAGTTGACTACACAGTGGGTGATTGGACATTTACATTAGGTATGAGGGACTTTGAATTATCTGACGGATTTAAAACCTCAGAGTATGGAGTTTTCTATGAAGATCCTGATAACACTGGTTGCGGTGGTGATGAAGCAGTCGGTGTAACCTGTTCTGAAGAAAACGGTTCTGAATCAGATAACCGATTCAAGTACACCGTTACTTATGAAGTTAATGATGACTTAACTGTATTTGCAGTTTCATCAGTTGGCTACCGATCAGGTGGTAACAACGCCGCACTTCCATTCTTTTGTGCAAATGATCCAGAGGCTGCTGGCTTTAAAAGACGATACACTTCGGACGAAGCTGAAAATACTGAAATTGGTTTTAAAGCTAGAGGTGACGGATTTAGCTTAAATGCCACTTACTTCAAAATCGATTGGACAGGAATTCAAGTGACTGTAAGACCAGCTTGTGGATGGTCATTTACCTACAATGGAGGGGAAGCAGAAACCTCAGGGCTCGAACTTGATTTCTCTGTAAACTTAAGCGATCAACTTGCCTTGGATGTTGCTGGAAGCTTTATTAGTGCTGAAATTGCAAATGATATTGCTTCATTAGGAGCAGTTGCAGGTGACCGATTGCCTAATATTGCAGAAGAGCAAATGGCTGTAGGACTTTCTTACGCCTTTGATATTGCATCTCTGCCTTCATTTGCAAGACTGGATATGACTTATTATGGAGAAAGTTTCGCTACATTTAAGATGAGCGATGAAGATATGTCACCAAGTTACACTCAGCTTAATCTTAATCTCGGAGTCGAGCTTGATGAGCAATCTAGACTTCAATTATCTATCAGTAATTTAACTGACCAGAGAACTGAAGCCTTTAGATTCTCAGCTGAATCTCCAGGTTACAGAGCTAGAAACTACTTACAATGGATACCACCTAGAACAATTGGTATCTCATACTCTAGAGATTTCTAAGGAGTAACTAGTAATTGATAAAAAGCCCGCTGAAGAGCGGGCTTTTTTTTATTTAATTACAACACCATCAGACATTACGAATTTAACGTTTTCAAGAATGGTAATATCTTCTAATGGATTCCCCTCGACGCCAATAATATCAGCTTGATACGATTCCTTGATTTGACCTGTGTCATCCATATCGAATAGCTTCGCAGTACTAATTGTTGAAGTCTGTATTGCCTGGAGTGAGGTCATTCCCCATTCAACCATATACTTAAATTGCCTAGCGTTTTTTCCATGTGGGAAAATACCTGCATCAGTACCAAATACTAAGTTCGCATTAGCATCAACCGCTTTTTTAAAGTTTTCTCTTTGGAGCCTTCCCACTTGTCTTTCCTTATTAAGTGAATACTCAGGAATTCCTTGTTCTACTCCTTCACCTAAAATGAAATCTGATACATAAATGTCCATAGCAAGATAAACACCTTTGCTTTTAGCCAGCTCTATTGTTTGTTCGTCAATTAAGCTCGAATGCTCAACTGAATCCACTCCAGCCATTATCGCTGCTCTAATCCCCTCTAAACCATGTGCATGCGCTGCAACTTTCATTCCTCGAGAATGAGCCTCATCAACAATAGCCTCCATTTCTTCTTGCGTGTATTGTTTTGTTCTAAGATTTGTGTTTTTAGACATTACCCCACCTGTAGCACAAAACTTAATGAGATCGGCACCGTATTTCTTATTTTCTCTTACCTTCTTCCTAATATCCCAAGGCCCATCAGCTACTCCATCAGAGCTGTATTCAAAATCATGGGGTAGGGTATTGCTGTCACAATGACCTCCAGTAATTCCTAGTGCAGGCCCCGAAACTAAGAGTGTAGGTCCGATTATTGCTTTTTGGTTTATTGCCTGTTTTAGGGCAACATCTGAATAATTTCCTGCTCCTACATTTCTAACAGTGGTAAAACCAGCTAAAAGGGTGTTTTTGGCATTTTTTGCCCCGTATAAAGTTGCCAGATAAGAAGACTCAGAAAAGCCCTGATAGCCTTTAAGGTCTGTATTACCAATTAAATGAACATGGGCATCCATCAATCCAGGAAGCAATGTTAGCTTTGGAAGATTAATTATCTCTATGTTATTAGAGCCTTTGATCGACCTAGAGATTTCTATTATTTTTCCATCCCTCACTAACACTTGGGATTTAATTAATTCACCTGTTTCAACATTTAGAATCTGTTTAGGATTAATTATGAAAGTATTAGCAACGCTAACATTTGAAATACCTAAGGCTATGAGCACAATAAAAAGTATTGTTTTTTTCATTTAATTACTCCCTTAATATTATTTTTTTTAGTTTATATGAACTAATCACTTGGACAAATTACTTTTAAATTTCTATCCAAAACATTCGGAAAATATTTTTCAAGTAATGCCCATAAGATTGCTATTGTCTCTGTGTCGAGTGAGCCATTATTATTAGATGGTCGAAAGTGATACTGAAACGCTCTAATAACATAAAAACTATCTTTTTCTGATGATGTTGAATCTATTTTGTAACCATAATGATTGAATGCACATCGAATCTCAGAGATTGAGGGGAGATTGTTTTTCCTGAATTCTCTTAAATATTTATCTTTTGTGGAATCGTCATACCAAGCACCGATTCCATTCTCATAAAGAAACTTCCAGGGAAACTTAGGTCCGGGATCAAATTTTCGATCCGGTGCAATATCTGAATGACCTACAATATAAGTTGGCTTTATTTCCTCATGATTAGAAAGAATCTCCTTTAATAATGGTATTAAAAGATCTATTTGTTTTGAATCGAAATCAGGAAACGTACAAGAGTAATTTTCTCTATAGAGTGATCGCATATTCTGATCTGTATTAAAATTACACTCAGCTTGATTCACCAATTCAATACCTATTGATTGATCATTAATATTGGTTCTTTCTTCCCATTGACTTTTGCCTGCATGCCAAGCACGATTTTTCTCATCAACCAATTGATAAATACCTAATCTCGAATTTAGGTAGCTTGCATCATTTGTCTCTGGGATCAAATAGTGCGAACTTACTGCAAATTGCTCTTCTGTTAAGACTCTTAGAGAATCTGCCCAATTAAGGCTGGTAAAGTGAATGACAATAAATCTTACTCTGGTACTGAATGATTCAGACTGATAATTTGTAATCTTCTTAATTTGGAGATCTTCATTTTTTGGGCTCAAGTCTTCATGATCATTTGCCTGGGAAATAGAGAATGCCATTAAGACCGCAGATAAAAGAAATGTAATTATCCTAGATTTCATCACACACCCATCAATAATGAACTAAAATATTGCACAATTCTAAATATAGGCTCAAGCAGCCCCATAAACAACAGGCCCAATACTACAAATATTCCAAAAGGCTCAACGTTATCGATAAGTCTTCCGTATTTTTCTTTTACCAATGATCTTAGAACTCGCCCACCATCAAGAGGAGGGATTGGCAATAAGTTGAATATCATTAAGACTAAGTTGATAAAAATACCGTATCGACACATCAATACAATTAATTGTTGAACAAAGCTAATGTTTGCATCACCAAGAATTGTTTGGGATATGAATAGTATCAAGGCCCATAAGAATGCCATAAGTAAGTTAGCCATTGGGCCTGCAATTGCTACAAAAAACATTGCTCTTTTTGGGCGATAAAAATTGTTTGGATTTATAGGTACTGGTTTTGCCCAACCAAAAACCAAGCCGCCCATCCACACTAAAAGAGAGGGAATTATAATTGTCCCTACTGGATCTATATGGGCGATAGGATTTAAAGTTAGACGACCTTGACGGTCTGCTGTGAAATCACCAAAACCTCTTGCAATAAAACCATGAGCTACTTCGTGTACAGTTATAGCAAAAACCAGAGGGATTAAAATCGCTATGATCTGAAAAATAATTTCTAGAGACATCGACTGTTATCGAGCAAATAAATACTGTTTATTGATAGGAAGATAGACCGCGATAAAGAGTATGCTAAATATGGATTGATAAAAAAAGACTTGTGAGGCAAGTAGATTTGGATCAAAAACTCCGAAATAGAATAATAATATCGTAAATATTGCCCTTGCAAATTCTGATTGATATCCCCATTTCTTATTTTCAATAATGCTTGTCACAAGAGTGGTTGAAATAACCAGCATCATTGCGAGCATGCAAGATTGAAGGTAAGACTGATCAGCAATGGTAAAAATTATAATAGTAGAAATAGAGCTATTAATTATGAATTGGGCAGATGTAAAAAACTTCGTGGTTTTATCTGTATCAGGATCATATTTTTCAAAATCATTTAAATCATTAGTTACATGTGGGAATTTTTGATAAACATCTTCGGGTCTCCATCTAGTGCTTGAAAACCATACTTTTATTTTATTTTTAAGTGTTTTTGTGTGAATTGTATCTCTTATCATTTGATGATATATCTCAAGATTTGACCAAATAGGGTTCCAGCTTCTTAATGGTTTTACAGTTCCGTATATTGGTTTAAGATCATCTCGTTCTGCGATGTAGGTCCCAAAAATTCGATCCCATATGATGAAAACCCCTCCGTAGTTGGCATCGATATATTCAGGGTTCTGTGCATGATGTATTCTATGATTAGATGGCGTGATAAATACTAATTCTAGCGGTCCTAATGTTTTTATATGTTCTGTGTGAACCCAAAATTGATAAAGTAAATTGATTGCGGCCACTGTAAAGAATACTTCTCCAGGAATGCCTACCATGAACATTGGGATATAGAATATCCATTTCCAAAGCCATCCTGAACTGGTTTGCCTTAGTGCTGTGCTTAAATTAAATTCCTCACCTTGATGATGAACCACATGTGAGGCCCAAAGTACCTTTACTTCATGGCTCATTCTGTGCATCCAGTAGTAACAAAGATCATAAAATAAGAAAGCTATAACCCAGGTTACCCAGCTATCTTTTGGTAATAAGCTCATATTGAGATTTGTGGCAACATAAGTCCAAACAACTCCTTGTATTCCTAAATTCAGAAGCGGTGGAAGTCGGCTTATTAGGCCTAAGGATATAGCTGCTATGGAATCATTTAAACGATAATTATTAGTACCTTTTATTACCCCAAATACAAACTCAATACCAATCATCAAAAAGAAAACTGGCACCGCATAGGTAATAAAGATTGAACTGTCCATATTCGTATTATTCTATCAGATCATATTGTTGTTTATTTTTACTAACAATTTTATTTTCAACCAATTTAATCAAATGAGCTTCAAGTGACCACTTCGCAATAGGATGCAAAAATGAAGCCACATCATCATAAACATCATTTACCAGTTCATCAATACTAGCTGAACCTAGTTTTTCTAACTTCTTGATTATTTTTTTTTCTCTGTTGAGTCTATGCTCAATGGTAGCATCAACGATTGACATTGGATCCTGGATTAAATCACCGTGTCCTGGAGCAATCGTTTTAATTGGGTATTCTTTTAGTAACTTCAAAGATTGTAAATATTCAATCATATTTCCATCTGGTGGAGCAATAACAACGGTAGACCCATCCATAATATGATCACCAGTAAACAAGATATTCTCATCAATTAAAAAATAACAGAGATGATTTGAAGCATGCCCAGGAGTATGAATAACTTCAATTGAGTATTCCGATGTTTTGATCTCATCTCCGTGGTTAAGCATTTTATCAATATCTATTTCTTCGTCCATTTTTCTAGAAGATTCTGTCGATAATCCAAATACAGGAACACCTGTCATCTTTTTCAATATACTTGCTCCTGGTGAGTGATCGGGATGAGTGTGCGTAATTAATATTTGTTTTAAAGACTTGCCGGTTATAGATATTAAGTCTTCAATGTGACTAACCATCGGTGGACCTGGATCAATAACAGTCACTTCCTTCTCGCCTAGCAGATAAGTATTGGTACCTGGACCGGTAAACATATTGGCGTTACCGGCAGTAAGTCTTCTAATGATTGGTGTGAGCTTAGTGATCTTCATATCCGATATCTCCTGGTAAAAGACCGACTAACTTACCGTCTTCGATAAAGAATTTAGGCTCAATTGCGGGTATATCTTTAGGTTCTATCATTTTCTTATCATTTATTAATGAGAGAGTTGATTGGTAGCCAGAGGCAAGTTCTAAATTTTTTATTGTCGGCATTATAATTGGAAAGTTACCTTGATTATGCTCTTCCAATGCTTGATCTATTTTCACCCAAAGACTGTCAACAGCTTCATGGCCATCATGAATTGCCTCCTGGTCATTTGTCATACTGGCAATAAAAAATCTTGTGCTATAACGCCTGATTTCCATGTTAGGTGTTATCCAATGTGATAAATAAATCAACTTATCTACAGCGAGTCTTAAATTAAATTCTTTTAAAACCTCTGCAAAACTTATTTTCCCAGTGTTTAAGTCAGCTCTTAGAGTATTCAATAAGTCGCTCTCTTCAGCATCTGGATTAAAATCAGAGCCATCTTCACAATATGCAAGAAGCACACCAGATTCCTCAAAACACTCTCTCAAACATGCAACCCAATAGGAAAGTCCATTAGATTCTATGTTAAGAATATTGGAGGCTTTTTTGTCATCTAAACCCTGACATAAATTTGGAAAATCTGAATCCAGATCTTCTTGATCTATTTTGCCCCCTGGAAAAACCCATGTGCCGCCAAAGTTTGTTTTGGATGCTCTTTTAATCATAAAAACTTCTATTGATGAATTGATATCTTTAAGAAGTAATAGAGTTGATGCTGGTTCCGGATTCATTAATGTCATTTAATTGGTTTCTGTTAACTGATTCATTATTAATTTCTTAACAGGCCAAAAGTTATTACCGAAACGAAGGGCCGCTCTTCTTACTAATTTTGCTGTCAAGCGATCGCTATTGTACAAATCAACAATCAAATTAGTTCCATAGTAAAGAGGCCTGGTGACCAGTTGGTGCTGTTTATTGTATTGCTCTAAAACAACTTTAGAAAAAAATGGATCAGAATTTCTGTTTATAGCTTTTTCAATTATTTTCTTCAGGTTATAACTGCCTCTTAGACCCAAGTTAAAACCGTGTGCTGTGACAGGGTGCATACCAACAGAAGCATCACCAACTAACACAAAGCGCTCTGCATGAAAATAATCAGCGTGTGATGCAAAAAGAGGGTAGGAAAATTTCTCACTTGAAACTTTCATATTACCAAGACGGTGGTTAAATCGCTGTTCAATATCAGCATTAAAGTCTGAATCAGAAAGATTTAGAACCTCATTTGCTTTATCGGAAGCTATAGTTATAACAATTGATGAAAAATTACCTGTCATTGGCAACACGGCCAATGTTCTCCCGTAATGAAAACACTCGAAAGCAACATTATGATGTGGTTCTTCATGTTCCATCTTGCAAACAATAACTGTTTTACCAAAATCTTTAACCTCAGATGGAATACCCATTTGCCTTCTTGATCCAGATAATCTTCCATCAGCAGCTACCAATAAATCAGAGGTTATGGTATCCCCGTTACTAAGATTGAGAGTAACTCCATCTTCTGTAATGAGAAACTCCTTTGCTATTGTCTCGGTAAGACAGTCGACATTATTCAGTTTACTGATAGCTCTATAGGCAGCAGCTTTAATAAGGCGATTAGGGACTAAGTAGCCCAATGTTTCTTCTTTTGTTTCCTGGTGGTTAAAATGAAGGGAATAGGGTGATAATCCATTCACTACTTTCGCTTCTTTAATTAATGAAATAGATTCCTGATCTATTAAATCCCAAGTCCCAAGTTCAATTAAGATTTTCTTCGATAAATGAGTTATCGCAACTTCTCGACCATCATCCATAGGAGTCTCAAGCGATGACTGATTTTGTTGATCAATAATGCATATTCTTAGTTCTAAAGAAGACAATGCCTTAGCTAAACAAAGACCAACGGGGCCAGAACCTATTATAGAAACGTCGTAATTCATAAACTTATCTTGGTATAAACTGATGTCATAATTGATCTTTGTAATTATAATGCTCCTAATATTATATTTTTCATAAATTTACATGAATAAGTTTAAGAACATTTCAGCTCAAGAAGCGAAGGATCTATTAACAAAGAATAATTATCTTATCGATATAAGAGACGAGGGTAGTTATTCAGCTTCTCACATTGATGGAGCTATAAATCTTGGAAATCTCGATATTCATGAATTTATCAGAACGGCTGAAAAAGATACGCCAACAATTATTTATTGCTACAAAGGTATTTCGAGTCAAAATGCAGCGGCGTTCCTTGTCAGCGAAGGGTTTACTGAAGTTTATAGTGTAGAAGGTGGTTATGAGCTCTGGCCAAAATAATTCTTTTGATCTTCTAACTCTTATAGAACCTTTTACTGAAAAGAAAGGGGGGCTAATACCTGCTCTACACGCCCTACAAGATCATCTTGGCTATATTTCTAAAGAGTCTATTGCAAAGTTAGCTACTGCTTTTAATTACTCACAAGCAGAAATCATTGATGTAATAACCTTTTATGATGATTTTAGAACTAAACCTATTGGAAAAAACATTATTAAAATCTGCTTAGCTGAAGCTTGCCAAAGTCAGAATTGTAAACAACTACTAAACGATATCACTTCACACTTTAATCTAAACTTAGAGGAAACAAGCAATGATTCCAACATAACTCTCAAGGAAGTTTTTTGTTTAGGTAATTGTGCTATTGGTCCATCGGTAATGATCAACGAGACCGTTATTGGTGAAGCAACGACAGAAAAAATTATCTGTCACTTAGAAAAAGATGATGCTTAAAAAATAATGAGTAATACTATAAAAATCTATATCCCCAATGAAACGTCGGCAAACTCTGTAGGAGCTAATACACTTTATAAAACCATCTCAAACCTAATTAACGATGAGAATATTAAAATTATTAGGAATGGATCGTGGGGCGCCTTCTGGCTTGAACCTTTTATAGAAGTTGAGAAGGATGGAATACGCACAGGAGCAAGTTACAGAGACATAGATTTAGGACATTTAAAGACAATTGAGGATTTTTTCGTAGATTTTGATGAGAGAAATCCCTTTAATATCACTGAAATCAACTTTATAAAAAACCAAAATAGAATCGTCTTTTCCAGGATAGGTCATCAAGACCCTCTAGATATAGACTATTACAGAAAGACCAAGGGTTATGAATCATTATTAACTGCACTAGAAATCGGACATCAAGAAACCATAGATCGAATTAAATCATCCGGACTGACCGGTCGAGGAGGAGCAGCTTTTCCAACTGGAATAAAAATGCAAACGGTTTTTGATCAAGATGTTTCTACAAAATACTTGGCATGTAACGCTGATGAAGGTGACGGCGGAACCTTCTCAGATCGATTAATTATGGAGTCAGACCCGTTTTCATTGATTGAAGGTATGACTATCGCGGCATATGCAGTCGGTGCCTCAAAAGGTTACATTTACTTAAGATCAGAATACCCATTGGTAAAAGACTTTATAACCGATGCAATTAATATCGCATCAAAAAATAATTACTTAGGAAAGAATATTCAAAATACAGATTTTAATTTTGATATTGAATTGCGAATTGGGGCTGGATCTTATGTTTGCGGTGAAGAAACAGCAATGATGGAAAGCATTGAAGGTCGGAGAGGGCTGGTACGATCAAAACCACCTTTGCCAGCTATAAATGGCTTGTTTGGAAAACCCACACTAATAAACAATGTGGTTACTCTAGCAACTATACCTTCTTTGTTATCAGACAAGCATTCAGAATTTTCTAAAATTGGATCAAACAAATCAGTTGGAACAATGCCTTTTCAGTTATGTGGAAATATTAAGAATGGCGGTCTTATTGAGACTAGATTTGATATTACCCTAAAAGAAATTATTGAAAATTATGGATCTGGCACAAAATCTGATAGGCCTGTGCATGCCATACAAATAGGAGGTCCATTGGGTATCTACTTATCATCAAGTATGTTAAATACATCTTTGACTATAGAATCACTAGAAACACTTAAAGGATCTATAGGACACGGTGGAATTATTGTGTTTGATGATTCAGTCGATATGTCAGAGCAAGCAAAATTTGCTATGGAATTTTGCGTTAAAGAGTCTTGCGGTAAATGCACTCCTTGTAGAATTGGATCAGTCAGAGGTGTTGAAATTATTGAACGATTACAAAAAAATAAAGCCTCCAAGGAGGATGCAATACTTTTAGAAGATCTATGCAAGACACTGGAATCCACTTCACTATGCGCAATGGGAGGAATGACGCCCAACCCAATTCATTCTATAATTAATTATTTCCCAAACGAATTGATTGAAAAATGACTTTATTAAAAGAAAAAGACTACGGGACACCAAAGATAGATTCTGATAACAATGTTACAGGCTATATAGATGGGATTGAAATAACAGTTCCTGAGGGCACATCTATTATGAGAGCAGCAGCTAAGCTTGGAATAGATATTCCTAGTTTATGTGCTTCCGATAATATAGATGCCTTTGGTTCCTGCAGGCTTTGCATTGTTGATTTTGAAGGCAGAACTGGATTTGGGTACCCATCCTCATTCACCACTCCACTGAACAATGGGATGAAGGTGAACACAAAGAATTTTCAGTTAAAGACATTGAGAAAAGATTTATTAGAAATGTATATTTCAGATCATCCTCTTGACTGTAACACTTGTTCAGCAGACGGCGACTGCGATCTACAAACACAAGCTGATGATCATAATCTTCTAAAAAACAATCAGTTGATAGCTTCAAAATACGATCTAAAGGGTGGTTGTACTCACCTAGATGCTGAAATGGACGCGTCAAATCCTTATTTCAACTTTGATCCTGAGAAATGTATTGTTTGCTCTAAGTGTGTTAGAGCATGCAATGAAGTCCAAGGTACTTTTGCACTTTCTCTAGACTCAAGGGGATTTGATTCTACAATTAAACCCGGAGTTTCTGACAACTTTTTCGACTCTGAATGTGTTTCTTGTGGAGCTTGTGTTCAGGCCTGTCCTACCGGTAGCTTGATAGAAAAATCAGTAGCAGAAAAAGGAATGCCCAATGAAACAGTTTTAACTACTTGTGCTTATTGCGGTGTTGGATGTTCATTCAAAGCCGAAGTAAGAAATAATGATGTGGTCAGAATGGTCCCGTACAAAGAAGGTGGTGCTAATAATGGGCATAGTTGCATCAAGGGTAGATTTGCTTGGGGATATGCAAAACATAAAGATAGGCTTTCTAAACCGTTGATCCGTGATGATATTAAGGATGACTGGAGGGAAGTTGAATGGGATGAGGCCATTCGATTTGCAGCAAGACGTTTTAAAGAAATACAAAATGAATACGGAACTAATTCTATTGGTGGTATTACATCTGCTAGAACCACCAATGAAGAGGCATACATTGTTCAAAAGCTAATCAGAACAGCCTTCGGAAACAACAATGTAGATACTTGTGCAAGAGTTTGTCATTCACCGACAGGTTATGGACTAAAACAAACATTTGGGACATCAGCAGGAACGCAAAACTTTGAGAGCGTTCAAAACGCCGATGTCATAATGGTCATTGGCGCTAATCCAACAGTAGGACATCCTGTTTTTGCATCTCAAATGAAAAAAAGAATAAGGCAAGGAGCTAAACTAATAGTCGTTGACCCAAGAAAAACAGACATCGTAAAATCACCCCACGTCAAAGCTGATTTTCATCTTCCGATCTTACCAGGATCAAATGTTCCGCTGATAAATGCATTTTCACATGTAGCTGTTCATGAGGATTTGATCGATCATGAATATATTAAAAACCGATGCGATGAAGCTTCGTTTAATGATTGGATTGACTTTATAAAAGATGATTCAAATTCACCAGAAGCAGCAGAGAAACCAACAGGTGTTGATGCAAGTACGATTAGAAAAGCGGCACGCCTGTATGCATCTGGCAACAAAGGTGCTATCTACTATGGTTTAGGTGTGACAGAGCACTCGCAAGGTTCAACAATGGTAATGGGAATGGCAAACCTAGCTATGGCGACAGGTAATGTTGGATTTGTCGGAGCAGGTGTAAACCCACTAAGAGGACAAAACAATGTTCAAGGTTCATGTGATATGGGTTCATTCCCTCATGAGTTACCTGGCTATCGACCCATTACAGATGATGGGGTAAGGTCAATTTTTGAGAAAAAGTGGAATGTTAAAATACAAAACCAAGCTGGCATGAGGTCTGTGAATATGTTTGATGCTGCAGTTGGTGGAGAATTTAAAGGTATTTATATCCAAGGTGAAGACTTCCTTCAGTCAGAACCGAACACCCAACATATAGAAGAAGCCTTTGGGTCCATGGATTGTGTTGTTGTCCAAGATTTATTTTTAACTGAAACAGCAAACTTTGCTCATGTCTTTTTCCCTGCAACCTCCTTTCTAGAAAAAGATGGAACTTTTACGAATGCAGAAAGGCGAATTAATAGGGTTAGGCCTGTAATGAAGCCAATAACTGGAAAACACGAATGGGAAATAACTCAAGAACTCGCAGCAGCTATGGGTTACGAAATGAATTTTGAATCATCAGAAGAAATACTTAATGAAATAGCTGAGCTAACACCTACATTTACCGGTGTATCATTTAAAAAACTTGATGAAGTTGGCAGTCTACAATGGCCTTGCAATGAATCTGCACCATTGGGAACACCAATAATGCATGTTGATGAGTTCGTCCGCGGTAAAGGTCAATTTATAATAACGGATTATGTTCCTACCACTGAAACCGCAAACAGAAAATTTCCCTTACTTCTAACAACTGGAAGGAACCTAGTACAGTATAACGTTGGTACACAAACTAGAAGAACTCATAATAATTTATGGTCAAATGAAGATGTTTTAGAGATACATCCAGCAGATGCATCGACCAGAGGTATCGATAATGATTCGTTGGTCTTACTAAGAAGCAGGAAAGGGGAAACCACTTTAAAAGCATTTATCACGGAAAAAATACCGGCAGGGGTTGTATACACAACATTCCATAACCCTGAGACTGGTGCTAATGTGGTAACAACAGAAAACAGTGATTGGGCCACCAATTGCCCAGAATACAAAGTTACAGCTGTAGAGGTTGAACCTGCAAATCATCGATCTAAATGGCAAAAGAATCGTAAAGATGATTTGAGTCAAATTCCAATAACTGTTAATCCATAAGAAAGATGCGAGCTAAAAACGAGCCTATTCCTGATCAATTCTTTGAAAACAATACAATCGAAGAGTTAAAAAAGTTTTCTCCAAAGCAATTGAATGATTTAGGCAGGATTGCAAGTCCACTTTATAAAAAACAAGGAGCTCAATCCTATTCGGTAATCTCTTACAAAGATGCCATCAATCTTATCGGTAAGAAATTAAAACAAACAGATCCAAATAAAGGTTTCTTTTATGCATCAGGACGATCCTCTAATGAGGCTGCATTAATTCTCCAAATCTTTGCAAGGGTATACGGGTGCAATCATATAATTAATTGTTCTAACTATTGTCACAAGGCATCGGGCCTTGCTTTAGCTTCGACCATAGGAACTGGTCCGTCCACAATACGTTACCAAGATCTTAAGAAAGCTGACTTGATCTTCGTTTTAGGTGCTAATCCAGCTTCTAATCACCCTCGGTTTATCCAAGAATTATCTGAACACAGACAAAAAGGAGGGGAGGTAATCGTTATCAACCCATCTTTTGAATCTAGTCTAGAGGAATTAGCTTCACCTACCCATTATTGTCAAGTACATGTGGGTGGAGATACCGCATTATTAACAGGGATTTCTAAATACCTAATTGAAAACCAGCATTGCAACATGAACTTCTTAGAGGATTTTTGCGAAGATTACGAAAGTTATTTCAAATTTGTAAGAAGCGTAAGTTGGGAAAAAATCACCAAAATTTCTGGCATTGAAATAAATGAGATTGAAAAGATTAGTTCAATCTATCTCAACTCAAAAAACACTGTATTTACATGGGGAATGGGGCTAACTCATCATATCAATGGCACCGATAATATTGAATCCATAAGCAACCTTGCTCTTCTAAGGGGGATGGTCGGCGAAGAAGGAAAAGGTCTTCTACCTTTAAGATGGCATGATAATGTTGAAAATGTTGGTTTTATGGGTATTAGCGAGGAATTAAAATCAAAAATATTGAAGCTCATCGAACAAAGATACAAATTATCATTACCAAAGTATCAAGGAATGGATACTCTTACATGCATTCAAGCTGCTGCTAGAGGAGAGATCGAGTTTGCTTTCTTGCTAGGAGGGAATCTCTTCTCAGTCAATCCAGACCGTGATTTCTCAGAAAGCGCCCTAAGCTCAATACCGTTTAAAGTGATGATTAATTCGACCTTAAATCAAACAAACTTAAATGGCATCGAAGGGGAAAATATAGTGCTTCCGTTTAGGATCCAAGACAATGAAAGAGAAAAAGGAAATTTTAATAATTCTGAGATTGAAATAATGTCAGACCTAGCGACTAAAGTTATTAATAAAGAGCTAATTGACTTCAGTATCTTCAGAGAAGATAGAAACATTCGTCGAGCACTCTCTAAACTTCTTCCAGGTATAGACGATATAGAAAATATAGAGACTGACAAAAAACAATTTCATATCGGTGGAAACTATTTGCTAAAACCTGAATTTAATACAGATTCTGGTAAAGCCATATTTAAGATCCCTAAAAACACTGAATGGGAGCCAAAAGATCAAATGGGCTCATTTAAATTAACTTCGGTGAGAAGCGAAGGGCAGTTCAATACCATGATATATGACGAGAAAGACACTCATAGGAATCAGACAAAAAGAAATGTTCTCTATATCAGCCCTAATGATATCCAATCATTAGGACTATCAAGTGGTGACATAGTTGATGTTAGAAGTGAAACAGGGGTCATGAAAGGTCTCATCTTAGCTGAATACAATATAAAACCAGGAAATGTGATGACTTATATGCCGGAGGCTAATATATTGATCCCACAATATGCTGATAAAAGAAGCAGAACACCATCTTTTAAATCAGTTTCAGTTACAATAAAGAACCATTAATAATGAATATTACATTACCAGACGGATCTAAGCAGAAGCTACCAAAAGGCTCAACCGGACTAGATTTAGCTCAACAAATAGGTCCAGGCTTGGCCAAAAGTGCTGTAGCAATCAATATTGATGGTGTCCAAAAAGATTTAGACGATAAAATTGAGCATGATTGTTCTGTCTCTATAATCACAATCGACTCAGATGAGGGCTTAGAAATTATGCGTCACACTGTTGCCGCACAAGTGCTTGCTGCTGCTATTAAGAATCTGTTTCCTAATTCTAAATTGGCCATAGGGCCTACTATCGATAATGGTTTTTATTACGATGTCCTTTCCGATAAGGCTATCTCATCAGAAGACTTATCTGCAATTGAGAGCGAAATGCAAAGACTTATAGAATCAAAAGCGTCGATTAACAAATCAATACATTCAAAAAAAGAAGCTATCAATCTTTTCAAAAAAAATAAAGAAGACTACAAGATAAGAATTATCACTGAATCAGAACAAGATAAAGACTTTCAGATATACACAAACAGCGACACTCAATTTATTGATCTGTGTGTTGGCCCACATCTTCCCAATCTAGGGTTTGTTGGGCCGTTCAGCCTAACAAAAGTAGCGGGAGCTTATTGGAAAGGCGACTCTAGTAACGAGATGCTGACACGAATATATGGTACTGCGTGGAGAACCAAAAAAGAACTTAAAAGCTACCTGACACAGATAGAAGAAGCTGAAAAAAGAGATCACAGAAGAATCGGAAAAGATCTTGATTTGTTCAGCATTCAAGAAGACGCAGGTGGAGGTCTTGTTTTCTGGCACCCAAAAGGGGCTAAAGTTAGGAATATTATTGAGAACTATTGGAAAAAAGAACATGAGGATGCAAATTATGAGCTTCTCTATACACCTCATATAGCTCTTAATAACCTCTGGGAGACATCAGGGCACACGGACTTCTATGAAGAATCCATGTACAAGGCAATTGAAGACGAAAATCAACTGTACCGATTGAAACCTATGAATTGCCCGTTTCACGTTTTAATCTATAAAAATACTATCAGATCCTATAGAGAACTCCCCATCAGGTGGGCAGAATTAGGCACTGTTTATAGACATGAAATGACGGGAGCGCTTCATGGTCTGATGAGAGTAAGAGGCTTTACACAAGATGATTCACATATTTTTTGTTCTGAGGAACAAATTGAAGATGAGATTAAACAAATATTAGATCTTGCAATAAAAATGCTAATCGCATTTAATTTTGAAGAATTTGAAATTCACCTTGCAACCAGGCCAGAAAAATATGTCGGTAGCGAAGAGATCTGGGACAAGGCTACAGACGCATTAGTTAGCGCTTTGGAGTCTAAGTCATTGAACTATAAGACGGACATAGGAGGAGGGGCATTCTATGGCCCTAAAATCGATATAAAAATAAAAGATGCGATTGGTCGATTATGGCAGTGTTCAACTGTTCAGTTAGATTTTAATTTGCCTGATCGTTTTGATATGAATTATATCGGTAACGACGGCAAAAAGTATCGCCCGATTATGATCCATCGAGCATTACTGGGTTCAATCGAAAGATTCTTTGGAATTTTGGTGGAACACTATGCAGGAAAATTCCCATTGTGGCTTGCGCCAACTCAAATTTGTGTCATGCCAATCAACCAAAAACAAAATGATTATGCTGAAGACGTCAAAGAAGAAATGAAAAAAAATGGCTTTAGAACCGAAATTGACTTGAGAAACGAAAAAATAGGCTCTAAAATTCGCGATCACACTTT
>CAZLQT010000016.1:0-20057 GCA_964561815.1 uncultured Woeseia sp. | reverse complement strand
TGAGAAATTAGCCCTGCTAATATAAGGAATGAGGCTGAGGATAGATCACCAGGAACATATAAGTATTCAGGTGAAATTATTTCTCCTCCGACTATTGATATTGTTTTTTTATTGATTTCAATCTTAGACGAAAAATCTTTTAACATAATTTCAGTATGATCTCTTGTTTCAGTATCGGTCTCTATTACCGTCTTGCCATTTGTGAAAAGACTTGCCAGAAGAATAGCTGACTTTATTTGTGCACTAGGAATGTCTAATTTATATCTTAGATTATTTAATCCCTCTGTAGGTTTAATTTTCACAGGAAGATTGCCTTTGTTAGTTTCTATATCGGCACCCATAGCTCTCAATGGTTTAGCTACTCTTTCCATTGGTCTTTTTCTTAACGATTTATCGCCAGTTAGAACAGATTCAAAATCTTGGGCAGCTAAAATACCCATAAACAAACGGATAGAAGTTCCAGAATTACCAAAATTTAGTACTTTTTTAGGATGTATTAGACCTTTCAATCCTATGCCATGGACTTCCATAATATTATTCTTTAAATAAATATCTGCTCCAAGATACCTAGAAACTTCGATAGTTCTATTGATATCTTCAGAAGATAAGAAATTTTCAATAATAGTTTGGCCTTCTGATAACATCGATAATAAAACAGCTCTATGTGAGATTGATTTATCACCAGGTACTTCTATTTCCCCATTTAGTGAATGTGCTTTTTCAGATACTAAAGTGAATGAATTCATTATTCAGCAATTGGATAAGAACCCAAAGTTTTGATTTCTATATTCTGTTTTTTTAATGCATTAAATGATTCAAGAATATTTTTATCCTCGCTATGGCCTTCCAAGTCAATAAAAAAGACATAACTCCATTTACCTTTCTTTGAAGGCCTTGATTCAATTCTAGACAAATTAACATCATAATCTGCAAATGATTTGAGTACTTTAAACAATGAACCTGAATCTTGACTATCAGGAGGAGATACAATAATGGATGTCTTATCCTTGCTACTCTTCTTTGCAGTCTGAGTGCCAATTATTATGAATCTAGTAGTATTATCAGAAAAATCTTGGATGCTAGAATCAAGTATATTTAAATTATAATCTGCTGATAATTTTTCTGAGCCAATACAACCTTCTTCTGAGTTAGTAATCATTTTTGCACCTTCTGAATTACTAATCACTGGCAGTACCTTAGCACTAATCAGATTCGATCTAATATAATTTTGACATTGACCCAATGATTGCGGATGAGCATAAAGAACTTTAATGTTGTCTATATTATTACCTTTTGAAAGTAAGCATTGATTGATCAGAAGTTCAATTTCACCAGTAATTACAAGGTTAGAATTTATCAAAAAATCATGAGTATTATTGATTGAGCCCTCTATTGAGTTTTCAATCGGAATGATTCCATAATCAGTCTTATTTTTTTCTATAGACTCAAAGACGTCTGCAATACTAACTGATGGTATTGGCTCGGCATTATTATCAAAATAATTTAATAAGGCTATTTCTGAGAATGACCCTTTTGGTCCTAAATATGAAACTTTCATGATCTTCAGGATAATATATTAGTTTTTATAACACCGTCTATATTATTAATTTGATTAATGACATCATCGGTTAGAGGTTTTTCAATATTTAATATTGTGTAACCAATGTCTTTAAAGGTTTTATGTGATAAGTCGTTTATATTAATATTAGCCTCACCAAGTAAAGAAGTGAATTGACCTAACATATTCGGTTTATTTAAATTAGTGATGGTTAGTCGATGCTCGGTATCTCTGACTAAACTGACATCTGGGAAATTTACAGCATTAATTATGTTTCCGTCTTCAATAAAAGAAATCAGGCTATTTGCAACCATTAAGGCGCAATTTATCTCTGCCTCTTTAGTTGAAGCCCCTAGATGAGGCAGTAAAAGGACATCTGGGTTTCCTATTAGTTCAAGTTTAGGGAAATCTGTTACATAAGTATCTATCTGATCCTTCTCTAAAGCTGAAACAATAGAATCTGTATCAACAATTTCTTCTCTCGAAAGATTAATAATGGTTGAACTATTATTTAGTAAGCTTATTTCTTTCGAGCCTATAAATCCTTTTGTTTGTTTACTATATGGAATATGGATTGTAAGGATGTCTATATTTTTTAGTAATTCATTCAAATCATCTATTTTTTTAACACCGGGTAGTAAATTAATAGCATTATCGACACTTATCATTGGATCATAGCCAAAAACTTTCATCCCAAGTTCATGACAAGCATTAGCAACTTTGATACCTATAGAACCTAAGCCTATAACTCCTATACTTTTGCTCGGTAATTCAAATCCCACATATTCTTTTTTTGCCGATTCAATTTCAGACTTTAGATTTTCTGAGTTTCTCAAGGTGTTCACGTAATTAATCGCTCTATAAATATTCCTAGCAGAAATTAGAATTGCAGCTAAAACTAGCTCCTTAACTGCATTTGCATTAGCGCCTGGTGCATTAAAAACGGGTATCGCCATTTGTGTCATTTTTTCTACTGGAATGTTATTAACCCCTGTTCCCGCTCTTCCAACAGCAAGTAAATTGGGTGAAATTTCCATTTCATGCATATCGTATGATCTGACTAAAATGGCATCTGGCGATGTGACTTCATCACCAATATGATAACTATTGCTATCAAATGACAATAAACCATCACTGGCAATATTATTAAGTTTTAGTATTTTGTACATTTTTCCTACTGTCTGTTTTCAAATTCCCTCATAAAGGATATAAGCCTTTCCACTCCCTCAATAGGCATCGAATTGTACACACTTGCTCTCATTCCACCAACAGTTCTGTGACCTTTTAGATTATATAGACCAGATTTGCTGGCCTTAGTTAAGAATTCCTCATCAAGATTATTTGCAGATAGTGTGAACGGGATATTGACCCAAGATCTGTATTTCGAGTTGACTGGGTTTTCATAAAGGCTAGATTGATCAATGTAATCATAGAGAAGTTGTGATTTTGCCTTATTGGAATCAGCCATCTTTATTAGACCACCCTGCTCTTCTATCCATTCAAATACCAACCCTGCAACAAACCAAGAAAAGACAGGGGATGTATTTAGCATAGAGTTATCATTAGCATGTGCGTCATATCTCATAATTGGCGTTAAGTGATTTGCTTGGTTTTCGATGAAGTCTTTTCGTGCAAGAACTATTGTAAGACCTGCAATCCCAAGATTTTTTTGTGCGCCAGCAAATATTAGATCAAATTTATTTACATCAATTGGTCTAGTGCATAGAGTTGAGGACATATCACATATTAAAGGAACTTTAACATCTAAAGTTTCATGAATTTCCACACCATGAACTGTTTCGTTCGCACAATAAAAGAAGTAATCTGCACTAGATCTCATTTTCCAAGATGACTTATCAGCAATATCTGTAAAGTTATTGTCTGATGAATCTGAGACAATATTTAGATTAGTATGATGCTCGGCATAAGCGGCAGCTTTTTTTGACCATCCACCAGTAATTAAATAGTCAGCTTCGCCATTATTCGAAAAATTCTGAGGGATCATAGTAAATTGATGGGTTGCCCCTCCTTGCAGAAATAAAACTTCGTAATTGTCATCAATATTTAGGATTCGTCTAAGTGATAACTCAGATTTTTCTGCGTATTCCTTAAATTTTTTACTACGATGACTTATCTCTAAAATTGACATCCCACGATCAAAGTCATTAATCTTAGATGGTAATTGTTCAATTATTGATTGTGGAAGAGCTGCAGGACCTGCAGAAAAGTTAAAAATATTTTGAGACATATTTAATCTTCATTATCATCATCAGATATAATTTTTTCCATACCTAGGAGTTTATCTTTGTCTGATAGCCTTATCAGTTTTACCCCTTGTGTATTACGTCCAATTACAGATATAGCATCTATTTTTGTTCGAATTAAATTTCCTGAAGAACTAATAAACATAACTTCGTCTTTTTCTTGTACTTGATTGGCGCCGATTACATTACCATTCCTTTTAGAGGTTTGTATGGCGATGACACCTTTCCCTCCTCTTCTCTGATTAGAGAATTCATCAGCTTTTGTTTGTTTTCCGAATCCATTTTCAGTTGCTGTAAGTATATTTCCTTCACCCAAGACAATGAGTGATATTAATTTTTGATTTTTATCAAGTCTCATACCTCTAACCCCTTGAGACACTCTGCCCATGGGTCGTGCATCTTTTTCATGGAATCTTATAGATTTACCAGAATCAGCAAACAGCATTATTTCTTTTTTACCATCAGTTATTTCAACATTAACAACTCTGTCTTTATCTCTGAGTTTTATAGCTTTTATACCGCTTTTAATTGGCCTAGAGTATGCCGACAATTTAGTTTTCTTTACCGTGCCTTTTTCTGTGGCCATAAAAACATACTGATCGTCATCAAATTCTTTAACAGGAAGAACTGCTTGGATTCTTTCATCCTTATCTAAAGGCAGTAAATTGACTATTGGTCGGCCTTTTGCATTTCTTCCTCCTCTAGGAAGTCTATAGACTTTAATCCAATAAACCTTTCCGTAACTGGAGAAACAAAGCAAAGTGTCATGAGTATTTGCTACGAAGAGTTTTCTTATAAAGTCTTCATCTTTAAAAGAAGCAGCTCTTTTCCCGGTTCCTCCTCGGTTTTGAGCTTGATACACATCTAATGATTGTGTTTTAGCGTAGCCTTCCCTCGATAATGTAACAATTAGATCTTCTTCTGGTATTAGGTCCTCATCTGTTAAATCTGAGTAAAATTCGACTATTTCAGTTCTTCTTTCATCGCCAAATTGATTTTTAGTATCTTCGAGTTCGCTTTTAATTACTTCGGTTAAGGTATCTGGATCAGATAAGATCTGAGTAAACTTTTTTATATCCTCTAGAAGACCAGTGTATTCATTGTAAATATTCTCTTGCTCTAGGCCAGTAAGACGGTTAAGTTTTAACTCTAGAATAGCTTTGGCTTGTTCGTTAGAAAGCCGATAGCCTTTTTTCTCAATTCCAAATTTTTCATTTTCATTTATATTATTCGGAACAGTCGATATGTTTCCTGCCTTCTTGAGCATTTGTTTAATTTTTCCTATTTTCCAGATTTTACTTACCAAAGCTTTTTGTGCATCTGCAGGAGTTTTTGATTTTTTAATCAGCTCTATCATTGCATCAATATTTGTAAGAGCAATCGTCTGACCTTCCAAGATATGAGCACGGTTAATGGATCTGTTCAGTTCATAAATTGTTCTTTTTGTAACAACATCTCTCCTGTGAGCGATAAATGCTTCTAGCATTTCCTTCAAATTCATTAGTTTCGGCTGACCATTGGCTAGAGCAACCATATTTATTGAGAATGTACTCTCCAGAAGTGTTTGTTTGTATAAGTTATTCAATAGAACATCAGATACTTGGCCTTTTTTTAATTCAATGACGACTCTCATCCCATCCTTATCTGATTCATCTCTAATTTCCGAAATGCCCTCTATTTTTTTGTCTCTAACTAGTTCAGCAATTTTCTCTATTAGCCGTGCCTTATTAACTTGGTATGGAAGTTCTGAGATAACGATAGATTCTCGATCTGAATTTTTTATCTCTTCAATTGCAGTTTTAGCTCTAACATGGACTCTACCTTTACCGGTTTCGTATGCTGTTTTAATTCCATCAATGCCATGTATTGTCGCAGCTGTTGGAAAATCTGGCGCTGGGATAACTTTAATTAGATCGTCAATAGTGCTATTAGGATTGTTTAGCATTAGAAGGCAACCATCAATAATTTCACTTAAGTTGTGTGGAGGAATATTTGTAGCCATACCAACAGCTATTCCTGCAGATCCATTGATCAGTAAATTAGGTAATCGTGTAGGTAGGACACTTGGTTCAGATTCGGATTCGTCATAATTTGGAATAAATTCAACAGTATCCTTATCAATATCAGCTAATAATTCCTGGGTGATCTTCTGCATTCTAACTTCGGTATACCTCATCGCAGCCGCTCTATCACCATCAATAGATCCGAAGTTACCTTGCCCATCTACAAGCATGTATCTTAGAGAAAAATCTTGCGCCATTCTAACTATAGTTTCATAGACAGCACTGTCACCGTGAGGGTGATATTTACCGATAACATCCCCAACGATCCTTGCAGATTTCTTATATGGCTTAGTATGATCATTGCTTAAGACTTTCATAGCGTACAAGACTCTTCTATGAACTGGTTTTAATCCATCTCTAACATCAGGTAAGGCTCTTCCTACTATTACGCTCATGGCGTAATCGAGGTAGGATTTCCTCATTTCATCTTCTAGATTTATTTGTGAGATCTTATCAATCATTGATATTTTTTAACTGTCTTCGATTAATTTATAATCGATAATTGTTTATTTAGGTTTAGATGATTATTAAGGGTATAATTTTACCATATTGTCAGCTCATTTATGAGCAATTCGAACAGTTGTTTTGAATGAAATCTATGAATATAAATAAGTCAAACTCAAGTCAAGAAGAGATAAATAAATTTAATGCTTTGGCAGAAGAATGGTGGGATCCAAATGGCGGATTCTCATCACTTCATAGTCTTAATCCACTTCGTTTCGAGTATATTAATAATGCAGCTCCTATAAATAATAAGATCTGTGCTGATGTCGGATGTGGAGGAGGTATTTTAACAGAGTCATTAGCTGCTGAGGCAAAACATGTTGATGGCATCGATCTAGCAGATAAGGCCTTAAGTGTTGCAAAAAATCATCAAGAAAAATCTGGTATTAATAATATTGAATATCACTATGCCAATATAGAATCTTTCGCTAAAGAAAATCATCAAAAATACGATGTTTTAACATGCATGGAGATGTTAGAGCATGTGCCCTACCCTTCAAAAATCATTGAATCATGTACACATTCAGTTAAATACGGAGGTGATCTTTTCTTTTCCACAATTAATCGAAACATGAAGTCTTTTATTATGGCAATTGTTGGAGCAGAGTATCTCTTGAATCTTCTTCCTAAAGGAACTCACGAATACGATTGTCTGATTAAACCATCTGAATTGGAACAATGGTGTAGAGGATCTGGTTTAACATTGGTTGACTTGGTCGGTGTTAGCTACAATCCTCTGACTAAAACATTTAGTCTAACTGATGATGTGAGTGTTAATTATATGATGCACTTTAAAAAGACCAGTTAAATGAAATCACCATCACTATTACTATTTGACTTAGATGGAACATTGGTTGATACGGCGCCTGAAATGCATAAAGCATTAAATATCTTACTCAATGAGGAAGGAATGGATTCAGTCGAATATAATGATGTAAGACCCTTTGTCTCTCACGGGGTAATGGGTATATTCTCTGTAGTTTTTGATGATGATCCCAAGATCAATGGAAATCGTTACAATAGATACTTGGGTCTTTATGAGGAGATACTTGGCAGTGAAGCATCTTTATTTGATGGTATAAACATGGTTATAAAAAAATTAGAAGAAGGCAATCATTTATGGGGTGTGGTTACAAATAAATCTAATCGATTTGCTGAACCTCTATTAGAAAAATTAGGAATAATTGATAAAGCTATTTGTTTAATTACTAGAGATGATGTTGAATTCGTGAAACCACACCCGCAACCTATTCTAGAAGCCTTAAAGATAATTAAGTTCAAGGAACACCGGAATTGCTTCTATATTGGTGATTCTTCAAAAGATATCGAATCAGCTAAGTCTGCAGGCATCAAATCTATTGCTTGTTCTTATGGTTATAGAATGGAAGATGATCATCCAGAAAAATGGGGTGCAGATTTCTGTATTGATAAACCAATTGAGATTTTAAATGTCATCTAACAAAAATCTAAAAGATAAAATAGTTCTGATTACTGGAGCAGGAGACGGAATGGGTAAAGCTGCAGCAATTGAATATGCTTCTCAAGGGGCATCTTTGATTTTATTAGGAAGAAATGTAAAGAATTTAGAAAAAACTCACGATATTATAACTGCAAGTAATGCGCCAAAACCAATGATTTCGTTAATGGATCTATCCAAAGCTGACGGCAATGATTATCAAGAACTCTCAGATAACTTAATGAACAAATATGGACACTTAGATGGATTGCTATTAAACGCAGCAATACTGGGTGATCGTTCACCAATTAGCCAATATGATATCTCCACATGGGTCAATACCATACATGTCAATTTGACTTCACAATTTATTCTGACAAAATCTTTGTTACCAAGTTTAGAAAAATCAACAAGTGCTTCTGTAATATTCACCTCCAGCGGTGTCGGCAAAATTGGTAAAGCTTTCTGGGGAGCTTATTCTGTATCAAAATTTGGCGTTGAAGGTTTATGCCAAATATTAAGTGATGAATATCAAAACGATAAGACGATACGATTTAATTGTATAAACCCAGGTGCAATACAAACAAAAATGAGAAAATCAGCATACCCTCTCGAAGATCCACAAAAACTACTAACACCAGAAGACGTCTTAGATAAATATGTTTGGCTAATGAGTGATGTTAGTAAAGAGATTGATGGCCAGAGTATTGATTGCCAGTAATTAATTAAGCATCGACTCAGCAATAGAATCTTCTTTACTTTGATTATTGCTTTTGTCATCTAATTCTAGATCTAGATTTTTAGGTTCTTTAATATCAGGCAGATCAGGAAGTTCATCAAGTCTCTTAAGGCCAAAATAGTCAAGAAATTCAGCTGTTGTTGAAAACATTGCTGGTTTCCCTGGAACATCTCTATATCCAATAATTTTAATCCAACTCCTATCTGAAAGTGTTCTCATAATACTAGAACTGACTGAAACTCCTCTAATGGCTTCGATATCTCCACGAGTTACAGGTTGTTTGTAAGCAATAATGGACAACGTTTCCATTAAGGCTCGAGAATATCTAGGTGTCTTTTCAGCAAAAATTATATTTAAGTAATCGTTTATTGATTTTTTTGCTTGAATTCTATATCCACTAGCAACCCTCGAAACTTCAATTTCTTTAGATTCATAATCATATTCTAAATCTTTTATTGAATTTAAAATATCTGCTTTTGTAATCCTTTCCTTATTACTTATAATTTTATACAATTTGTCAGCAGAGATAGGTTCATCAGATGACAGCAAAAGAGCTTCTATAGTATTTTTTAAATTGAAATCAATTGTCATTTTTTTCTATCAGTGTTTTGACATGTATTGTACCAAATTCTTCTGCTTGGACGATTTCTATCAGCAACTCTTTCATCAACTCTAAAATGGCAAGAAAAGTTACTACTAAACCAATTTTTTGTTCCTCTAGATCAAACAAGTCCTCAAATCTCACAAAGTCCTCGTTTTCTATTTTTTCTAGAATTTTCATCATTCGTTCTTTTACAGACAAAGGTTCTTTTGTAAAGTGGAGCGTTGAGAACATTTCTGCTTTTTTGAGAACCTCTTGAAAAGAGATAACTAGCTCCTTTAATTGAATATCTGGAAGGACTATTGGTTGTTCAAATTGACCTGTTTCAATTGATGAAGGGTATATATCCCTTTCAACCCTATCCAATTCATTAATTTCCTCAGAAACTTTTCTGTATCTTTCATACTCTAGAAGTCGCCTAACCAGTTCAGCTCTAGGGTCTTCCTCATCTTCAATTTCTTCGAAGATTGGTAGTAATAATCTAGACTTTATTTCTGCGAGCATTGCCGCCATTAGCAAGTATTCACCAGCTAATTCAAGCTCTAATTCTTTCATAAGGTTTATATAATCAACATATTGCTGAGTTATATCGGCAATAGGTATATCAAGTATGTCTAGATTCTGTTTTCTAATTAAATAAAGTAGCAGATCTAAAGGACCTTCGAATGCGTCTAGGAAGACTTGTAATGCGACAGGTGGAATATATAAATCTTTAGGCAGTTCGGTGATTTGTTCACCGTCGACAATAGCAAACGGCATTTCACTTTGTTGTGGCTTATCAAGTTCCTTTTCTTGTATCATCTATTATTTTCCCATTGATAATTGAATTAATCTCATAAATATCTTTTTTCATTTGTTCATAATGTCGTTTATCATCGATTTCATAGCTAGCCACAAAGAAGAAAGTAAATCCTGAAATGTTCTGGTCATCTTCGAAGTAACCCGGTTCTATTAGATTAGCGATAAAGTACGAGAAGCTATCGTTTATTTTTTTTTCAAATATGCCCTTATTATTGAGCTGTATTGATTTAGGTTGAAATAACTTAATAGCATCCACTAGCGTTATAGTTTTGTTTTCAAGTGATAATCTCACAGTTATAACTTTGTTTTTGCCAACTTGATTTTCATTAATTACAAATTGCTCATTTATATTTAATTGGTTCTCATGATTAGTTCGTTTTCTTTTTTCATAAATTAAAAGGGATATAAGAACTGTAAAAATTACAGTTAACAATATCCATGCATTTTCCATAATTAAGTGATCTTTTCTTCTGACATTTCTACAGCTTCATCTACATCAACTGACACAAGTCTTGATACACCTGGTTCACTCATAGTTACTCCAATAAGTTGCTTAGTGAGTTCCATGGTTGTTTTATTGTGAGTGATTACGACAAATTGAACATTGCTGCTCATTTCTTTAACAATATCACAAAAACGACCTACGTTTGTATCATCTAAAGGAGCATCTACTTCATCTAATAAGCAAAATGGAGCAGGATTCAGCTCAAAAATAGAAAAAAGCAATGCAACAGCAGTTAGAGCTTTTTCTCCTCCTGATAGTAGATGGATATTACTGTTTCTTTAGCCAGGCGGTCTTGCCATAACAAAAACACCGCCCTCTAAAGCATCATTATTTTCTAATTCTAAATAAGCCTTACCACCATCAAAAAGTCTTGGAAAATGTTTTTCAAGTCCTTCGTTAACTTTAACAAAGGTTTCATTGAATCTTGTTGTTGACTCATCATCTATTTTTTTAATTGCTCCGTTAAGTGTATCTAGCGCACGATTTAAATCCTCAAATTGCGATAAAAGTTTCTCCATGCGTTCATTTTCCTGTTCATATTCTTGAGCAGCAGCAAGATTAATAGGGCCTAGTCTATCGATAGATTTTAGTATTTTTTCTAATTCTTGTTCTAAAGCACTGTGATCAATAGCACTTTCATTTAATTTGTTGCTTATGGATTGAAAGCTTTGTCCGTAATCTTTTAATTGCTCATTTAAAGATTCCCTTCTAACATCATATTCTTTTTGATTTAACTTAAAATGCTCAAGATCTTCTCTGGCTTGATTGACCTGGCTATTAATATTGGTTCTATCAATTTCAGAATTTCGAAGTATTGTTTGACTATTTTCTAAAGTTATTCTTGAGGCATCCAGATCTTTTTCTTTTTTGAGACTACTGTTAAGTAAGGATTCCAGTTTTCGTTTAGAATCATCCTCAGGAAGTTCATCATTTTTAGCTTTTAATGTAAGCTCTAAGGACCTACTCTTTAATTGTGTTCTTTGAGCTTCAAGTCTGTTAATTGCCGTATTCAATGCATCCTGAGAGGATTTTAGAGATTCAACCTTCAATTCTTGACTCTGAACTTTAATCGTTAAGTTTCCAATTTTTTGTTGCAAAGTATTTTTTTGATTTGCTAAGTTGTTTTTAGCACTATCTGATTCATTTTTTTCATGATTTAATTGGGCTACAAGCTGAGAATTATCATTTAGTAATGATCTCGAATTTTCAAGTTCCCTCTCATTTTCATTAATTTTTTTCTCTGTATCTTCGAGTTGATTTGAAATTGAGATTAATTCGGTTTCAAAATTACTAATTTGTAGTGATATGTTTTCCACACTATTTTCGTCATGAGAAGATAAAAGACTGTTTAATTTAGTTTTTAATGATTTGAATGACCTTTCTAGTTCATGCAAGTTGTTGATAATAGTTTTTTGTTGTTGCTGATTAGAAAGTTGTTTTTCCAATAAGTTAACCTTAACTGTTTCCTTTTCTACTATTGTATTTTTTTCATTGAGCTGCGATTTAATAGTTTCGTTTTCATTTTCAGTTATTTCAAATGATTTATTTATATCATCCAACTTTGTCGATAAATCTTTCAGTTCTGATTTATCTTCATTAAATAGAGTTAATATTTGCCCTAATTCTAACTCTATGGCCTCAAGTTCTTTTTTGTCTTTATCAACCTCAGTATTAAGATTTACTAGTTCTGATTTTATCTCCTCAGCGTTTATTGTTTTTTGTGAAGCCAGCTCTTTCTCATACTCAATCGATTGTTCATGTCTCGCAATATCTGCCTGGATGGCAAAATGATCTTTTTGTTTTTGATTAAAGTCTTCATTCGCTTGGTTGTTTTTGATTCTTAATTCTTCGATGTCTGCTTCTATTTTCCTAAGTCTAGTTAGATGATCGTCATAGGTTTCCTGGTATTTCGATGAATCAGATTTGTTGGTTTCAATAAGTTTGTCTATTTCAAGTATTTTTGTATAGATTATTTCAGCGCCTATTTCTTTTTCTCTTGATTTTAACTTTTTATAACGTTCGGCATCGTTTCTCTGTTTTTTAAGCCTTTTTAGTTGTTTTTCTATTTCATCTTTAAGATCATTCAAGCGATTTAGGTTTTCCCGTGTATTCTTTATTCTTGATTCAGTTTCTTTTCTTTTTTGTTTGTATTTAGAAATTCCTGACGCCTCTTCTATAAATACCCTCATTTCGTCAGGCTTAGCTTCAATTAGATCAGCAATCATTGCTTGTTGAACTATTGCATAACTTCTAGGTCCTAAGCCTGTACCAAGGAATAAATTAGTAATATCTTTTCTTCTGCACTTTGTTCCATTTAGGAAGTATTCAGACTGCCCGTCTCTTGATAGAATTCTTCGTGTAGATATTTCATTGTATTGAGCAAATTCTCCACCAATTTTTTTTTCAGTATTATCAAAAAATAACTCTATTGAAGCATTACTAACAGGTTTTCGTGTTGATGATCCATTAAATATGACATCGGACATTGATTCGCCTCTTAGGTATTTAGCTGAAGATTCACCCAACACCCATCTAACAGCATCAATAACATTTGACTTACCGCAGCCATTGGGACCTACGATTCCTACAAGATTTGACGGTAGAGTTAGCGTTGTTGGTTCAACAAATGTTTTAAAGCCTGAGAGTTTAATTTTACTTAGTCGCATAAATAACTATAAAATTAGTTGCTTCATTTTAAATTAATTAACATATATATACATTATTTATTCAACTAGTTTATAAGGAACTTTTATGAGAGAAAAAATATCTTCTAACGATCTAGATTCATTTGAGAACCCAAATACAGAATCAGATTATCTAATCAAGATCAAAATTCCAGAGTTTACCTGTCTCTGCCCAGTGACAGGACAACCTGATTTTGCCATCATTTTCATTAGATATGTTCCAGATAAGTTATGTGTGGAACTTAAATCTCTGAAGTTATATATCGCTAAATACAGGAATGAAGGTGCATTTCATGAAGCTGTGACCAATCAGATATTTAATCACTTAAAATCAACCCTAGAACCTAGATACATAAAAGTAAAAGCAAAATTTAATGTGAGAGGCGGAATTTACACGGAAGTTGAGTTTGAAGATAGAAAAGAAAATTGGAACTCAGAAATAAACCTTTAAAAAGAAAAGCAAAATCACTTCACAAATTTGATATGGAAAGTATAATTGCCTTCTTTCAATCAATAGAAATTAAAAAATATGGCTAAGAAGACTGATATTCATAACGGTTCATTGTTAGAGCAGTTTGGCATGAAACCATATAAGCTCAGAGCAAAAGAAAGCTACATGACCAAAAGACAATTGACTCATTTTAGGAAACTGTTAAATGCGTGGAAAGATCAATTAGAAAAAGAAGCAGAGAAAACTGTCAATCATATGCAAAAAGACAGTAACAGTTTAGCTGACCCTAATGATAGGGCTACTCAAGAATCTGAATTTGGGCTTGAACTTAGAACAAGAGACAGAGAAAGGAAGTTACTTCGTAAAATTCAAATATCCTTGAGTAAGATAGACGAAGGCACTTACGGTTATTGTGACGAAACAGGGGAAGAAATTGGTCTTCAACGACTCGAAGCTCGACCTGTTGCAAATCTTACTCTTGAAGCACAAGAACGAAGGGAAATAACCGAGAAACAATTCAAGGATAATCGTTAGTCGTTGTCTATTGCCTTCATAGATAATCTAATTCTATTTTGTTTGTCTATTTCGATAACTTTTACATTGATTACTTGCCCTTCAGACAAAACATCAGTTACCTTTTCAACTCTTTCATTTGAAATTTCTGAAATATGTACTAGGCCATCTTTCCCGGGTAAGATTGTTACAAAGGCACCAAAGTCCATAATCTTAGAGACTCTACCTTCATAAATTTTATTTTTTTCTACATCTGCTGTGAGTAGTTCAATCTTCTCTCTAGCCAATTCGCCAGATGATTGATCAACAGAAGCGATAGTCACGACTCCATCATCATTAATATCTATCTGAGCACCAGTTACCTCTGTTAAAGATCTAATTGTTGCACCGCCTTTACCGATAACATCTCTAATTTTATCCTTAGCAACAGTAATCGTAATTATTGATGGCGCATACGGCGAATAATCAGTTGAAGGTTTAGGAATTGATTTATTCATTATATCAAGAATATGTAACCGAGCTTTCTTAGCCTGTTCTAGGGCATCTTTCATTATTGATTTTGTTATACCATCGATTTTGATATCCATTTGAAGTGCTGTAATACCATCAGAAGTTCCTGCAACTTTGAAATCCATATCTCCAAGATGATCTTCATCCCCAAGGATATCAGTAAGGACTTTGAATTGATCTCCATCTTTAACAAGACCCATGGCTATTCCAGCAACATGTGCTTTTATAGGTATTCCTGCGTGCATCAAAGATAGGCTAGATCCACAGACTGTAGCCATAGAACTCGACCCGTTGGATTCGGTTATTTCAGATACTAATCGAATTGTATAGGGAAATTTATCCATTTCTGGTAACACGGCCTCTAATGATCTTCTAGCCAATTTACCATGGCCAATTTCTCTTCTTTTAGGAGATCCAATAAATCCAGTCTCCCCTACAGAATATGGTGGAAAATTATAGTGAAGCATAAACTTATCTTTATATTCTCCCTCAAGTGCATCAATTATTTGAGAGGACCTTTCAGTGCCAAGGGTGGTAGCAACTATTGCTTGAGTTTCCCCTCTGGTAAATAGCGCTGATCCATGAGCTCTTTCGAGAAGACCTAATTCAATATTAATATCTCTAACGGTTTCAGTGTCTCTTCCATCTATTCTAGGTTCGCCGTTTAATATTTTTGATCTGACTATTTCTTTTTCAATTTTCTTAATTAGACTTAAAACGTCAGATGATTCGTATTCTTCGGAACCTTCAACAATTTTTTCAATGGCATCGATTTTGATTTGTTCAAGCTGACTTTGTCGATCTACTTTATCAGCAGTTTGATAAGCCGTTTTAATTCTGTCAAAAGCGAAGTCATTAACAATTTTTTTAAGATTTTCATCTACTTTGATAGTTTCAATAACCCACTTTTCCTTTCCAGCTTCTTTAACTAATCCATCTATTCCTTTAATAGTGTCTTTAATTGCATCATGTCCAGCCATGACAGCATCTAACATAATTTCCTCAGACAAGATATCTACTTCAGACTCAACCATCAGGATTGCGTCATTAGAACCTGCAACAATAAGGTCAAGTTTAGAATTCTCCATTTGACTGACAGTCGGGTTAATTACGAATTTATTATCAATGTAACCAACTCTTGCTCCACCAATCGGACCGTTAAAAGGGATATCGGATATAGAGATAGCAGCAGATGCTCCGATCATAGATAAGATATCTGTTTGAATTTCTGGATTTAAACTGACCACAGTTAAGATAACTTGTATTTCATTTAAAAAGTCATCTGGAAATGATGGCCGCAAAGGCCTATCTATAAGCCTAGAAATTAATGTTTCTTTTTCTGATGGCCTACCCTCACGTTTAAAAAACCCGCCTGGTATTTTTCCAGCCGCATATGTTTTTTCTTGGTAATTAACAGAAAGAGGAAAGAAACTCTGGTCTTCTTTTGCTTCTTTTCTACCTGCAACTGTGGCTAATATTGTTGTTCCATCACATGAGACAAGGACAGAACCATTTGCCTGCCTTGCTATTTTTCCTGTTTCTAAAACGATTTTTTGATCATTGATTATGATCTCTTGAGATATTTGATTCACTTATTTTCCTTACTTTTTTAGAGCCCTATTGCTCTAGAAGTAATAACTATTTTCTTAATCCTAAATTCGAAATAAGTTGCTTATATGACGAAAGATCTTTCGATTTGAGGTAGTCAAGAAGTTTTCTTCTTTTATTTACCATCATCAAAAGGCCTCTTCTAGAATGATTATCTTTTTTATGGACCTTAAAGTGTTCTGATAAAGAATCTATCTTCTTTGTCAATAGTGCAATTTGAACGTTAGTTGACCCAGTATCTT
Source organism: uncultured Woeseia sp. (assembly GCA_964561815.1). Taxonomy (GTDB): domain Bacteria; phylum Pseudomonadota; class Gammaproteobacteria; order Steroidobacterales; family UBA11654; genus CACPJA01. The sequence continues at coordinate 3,558 of CAZLQT010000016.1, read as the reverse complement.
CTTTTGATAGCTGGTAATTATCTATAACTTCTTTCTTAATTTCTGATGTTAAAGTCATTATTTCTATTAATTGTTATTTTCAAATCGCTATTCTACATAGATTAACCATTACAACAACAAGATAATTAATTATTTGCCATAACCCTAATCGGTTGTATGAGATCATTTTTTTGTTGATTGCCTAGGCCAACAAAAATCTTATCACTGTTATATATCCTAATAGCCTTGGGTTTTTCTTTAAAGTTGCTTTTATATGCTAATGATTGGCCATTAGAAAAACGAAAAAAGTCTTCATCATTTATTGAAATACTTGGAAGATGCATTAAGCCAAAATCAACGGGTTTTAAGTAACTGTTTAATTTATTGTTATTTGATTCTATGATCTTTTCAAAAGGGATCATTTTATCTTCACTAAATGCATCTATTGATAAACGCCTCAATTCCTTTACATGTCCAAGAGTGTCTAACTTTGCAGAGATATCTTCAATTAATGTTCTAATATAGGTCCCTTTGCTGCAACTAATAGTTAAGTTTATTAAGTTTTCAGAAAATGAATTGAGATAAATTTGATGGATAGTTATATTTCTTGGTTTTCTATTTATAGATTTTCCTTTATGTGCAAGTTTGTACAATGGTTTACCATTAACTTTAAGAGCAGAGTGCATTGGAGGGGTCTGTTGAGTTGTTCCCAAAAAGGAGTTTAATACTGAGTTCAAATTGCCATTAATGATATGAACCTCAACGTCAGTTCTGTTGATAATTTCTCCTTCCGCATCTCCAGTTGAAGTTTTTTCGCCTAATTTGGCTATAACGTTATAGGTTTTTGATGAATCAATAAGATATGGGACTGTTTTGGTAGCGTCACCAAAACATATTGGCAAAAGGCCTGTGGCTAATGGATCCAGTGTCCCGCAGTGACCAGCTTTTTTTGCGTTATAGACATTTTTTATCTTTTGGAGTGCCTTATTTGATGTTATTCCCTTAGGCTTATCTAGTAATAAAATTCCATGAACGTTATTTTTCTTCATTATCTTTCTTTATTGTTTGTTCGATTAGGAGGTTTAGTCGATTCGCGTTTTCTTCATGATTGTCGATAACGAAAATAAGTGCTGGAATCTTTTTTATTTTTAATGACTTGCCAATTTCTTTTTTAAAAAAGCCAGAAGCCTTGGTTAAAAGGTTTTCAAGGTTTTTTTTTGGTAGGTCACTTTTTAAAACTGAACAGAACACTTTTGCAGAGCTTAAATCTTTTGTTAATTTAATATCATCAATTGAGATATTTTTAAGCCTATTATCTTTAATATTGTGTATTAAGTTGTGACTTATAATGCGTTGAATTTTTCTTTCTAATCTATTCGTTATTGAATATTCATTACCCATCTATTTTTTACTTTCAACGATTTTGTAACATTCAATTTGATCACCATTCTTAACATCGTTGTAATTCTTTACGCCAATACCGCACTCTGTTCCTGATTTAACTTCATTAACATCATCTTTAAAACGTCTTAATGATTCAAGTTCTCCTTCATAAATGACTGTGTTATCTCTTAAAACTCTTATGGGGTTAGATTTTATAACTGTTCCATCTATAACTAAGCATCCAGCAATTTTACCAAGTGCAGGAGAATCAAAGACATCTTTAACTTCTGCGAGACCGCAAATTTCTTCCTTGATAACAGGGGATGAAAGACCACTAATCATATTCTCAATATCTTCTATAGTCTCGTAGATGACACTATAGTATTTAATATCTACATCCGATTCTTTGATCATTTTTCGTGCTGTAGTATCAGCTCTTACATTAAAGCCAATGATAAAGGCATTAGAGGCATCTGCTAAGTTAATATCAGATTCTGTAATACCTCCTACAGAACTCGACACGATATCAATTTCTACTTCATCATTGTCTAATTTCATCAACGATTCTCTAATTGCTTCACTACTTCCTTGTACATCAGCTTTAATCATAATTGCTAGTGTTTTTCTATCAGAAGAACCAGAACTCTCCATAAATGATTTCATTTTCAGAGTTTGTTTCTCATTAAGCTGATTCTTTTTTCGATTAGCTTTTCTTGTCTCAATTATTTCTTTGGCTTGTCGCTCTGAATCTATTACTCTCATTTCTTCGCCAGTATTTGGTGCAGATGACAACCCATAGATTCTTACAGGCATTGAAGGTATTGCAAATTCTAATTGTTCTGAATCCTCATTTAACAGTAGCCTTGCTCTTCCAGTCTCTTCACCAACAACCAATAAATCACCTTTATTTAATTTGCCTTCTTGCATAAGTATTGTTGCTACAGCGCCTTTTCCGCTTTCAATACCTGATTCAATGACTGAGCCAATTGGCCTTCCTTCAACGGGAGCTTTTAATTCAAGAACTTCAGATTGGAGTATGATTGTGTCTAACAGTTCATTAATTCCTTCTCCTGAAATAGCAGACACATTAACAAATAAGTATTCTCCACCAAGTTCTTCTGGAAGAATCTCTTCTGCCATTAATTCATTCCTTACTTTTTCTAAATCTGATTCAGGTTTATCAATCTTATTAATTGCAATTATTATTGGGACGTTAGCTGATTTAGCATGCTCAATAGCTTCTTTGGTTTGGGGCTTAACCCCGTCATCAGCAGCCACCACCAATATAACAATATCTGTAATAGTTGCTCCTCTTGATCTCATTTGTGAAAATGCAGCATGGCCTGGCGTGTCGAGAAAAGTTATGTCCTTATTGTTATAGTTAATTGTGTAAGCACCAATATGTTGAGTAATCCCACCAGCCTCGTTATCTGTAACTTTGGACTTTCTAATAAAGTCTAGTAACGACGTCTTACCATGATCAACATGCCCCATAATAGTCACAACTGGGGGTCTTTCTACTGGATCATTTGGGTTAGTTTGCTTATCGAAAATAGAATCTTCTACGGATCTCTCGTCCATCGGAAAGGCTTTATGACCTAATTCTTCAATGATTAATATGGCTGTGTCTTGATCGATATGATCATTGCCAGTAACCATTATTCCTTGGTTAATTAATACAGAGATAACTTCATTAACTTTGATAGCTAATTTTTGAGCAATCTCTTGAGGAGAAATCGAAGATGGCACAGGGATATCTTTAACAACAGGTGCCGTGGGTTTTTCAAAAGAATGTGCTTGATCTAAAGATGCTGGGTTAACTGTTCGCCTAATTTGTCTTTTCTTTTTTCTCTTAACACGACCCTTAACATGAAGTTCTTCAATTTCAAATGGGTCTTCTTTTTTATTAGATTTTTGTTTTTTTCGTTTCTTTTTACTCGGCTTAGCTTGTTTTTCAGATGCTGGTGGAGCATCAACTATAGGGATGGAAGTATCTATTGTCTTATTTTCATCTTCATTATCTATTGTAACAGGCTCTTCTATTTGTTCCGATTTTAGAGCTGCTTCTTTCTTGAGTTCTTCTTCTTTTGCTTCCTCAATAAGAGATTCTTTACTTAAGTATGTTTTCTTTTTTCTGACTTCAACATTAACAGTGAGAGATGTTCCAAAGCCACCTGAAAGTTTTAATTCACTTTG
>CAZLQT010000015.1:0-20666 GCA_964561815.1 uncultured Woeseia sp. | reverse complement strand
CTGGCATAAATACTGGGGTTTCTATAACCCCACGATTAAACTCAATAGTGCAAGCCCGAGCAGCTTTATCTTGATGTTCTAATATAAATTTCATTGTCCTTGTTTCTCTAAAAACATGGCATCGCCATAACTGTAGAAGCGATATTCATTGTTAATTGCGTGCTGATACGATTTTAGAATGGTTTGTTCTCCAGCGAAAGCCGAAACCAACATAATTAATGAAGATTCTGGAAGATGGAAGTTTGTGACCATGGCATCGGTAACTTTAAATTCAAAACCTGGGGTAATAAATATCTCTGTTTCACCTTGAAATGGTTCAATCTGGCCTTGCTGAGCTATACTCTCTATAGCTCTAACAACAGTTGTACCCACAGCAATAATTCTCCCTTGATTAGATTTTGCCTTGTTGATCTTCTGACATAACATTTGATCGATCATAAATTGTTCTTTGTGTAATTTTTTGGTTTCAAGTTGCTCTTCTCTAATGGGCATAAAGGTTCCTGCGCCGACATGCAAAGTCAGGTAGCCTATATCAATCCCATTAGAACTGATCTCCTCCAGCAATGAGTCAGTGAAATGCAAACCTGCGGTGGGAGCTGCAACTGCACCTAATTCTGATGCAAATATTGTCTGATATCGCTTTTCATCCACGGACACAGACTCTCTTTTTATATAGGGTGGGAGTGGAACAGAACCTGAATTATCTAAAATTTCCATTATTGGTTTGTCTGATCTTAATAAGAAAAAATGATCCTGCCTTTCTAATATCTCTAGATCTTTATTGTTACCAACGATAAGTTCCGAGCCAGGTCTGAGTTTGCCGCTAAATTTAATCTGAGCAATAAAAGTAAACTCATCAACCCTCCTTTCAAATAAAACCTCCACTCTTCCTCCAGATCTTTTTCTGCCAAATAATCTGGCTTTTACGACTCGTGTGTTATTCAGGATAAGTAAGTCGTTCTCTCTCAATAAGTTTTTAAGATCAGTAAATTGATGGTCTTTAAGTTGGCTATCTTGGACATGGAGCAACCTGGACGCATCCCTTTCCTCTAGCGGATTTTGAGCGATAAGGTGCTTAGGCACTGAGAATTGGAAGTCTTTGATTTTCATGAAAACATTATGACCTGTGGACTGTCCTATAAACAAGAGGTATTCTGCCATAAGAATTTAGCCGGGATGGCGGAATTGGTAGACGCGCCGGATTCAAAATCCGGTGGGGTTAAACCCGTGAGAGTTCGAGTCTCTCTCCCGGCATAATAAAAATGAGCTTATGAAATATTGCAATCAATGCGGAAAAACGAACGAGTCGATCATTCCTGAGAATGACACAAAGGTAAGATTTGTTTGCAGTGAATGTGGATTCATCCACTATGAAAATCCAAAAATTGTCGTGGGTACTGTGCCAATTTTCAAAAATGAAGTTCTGATGTGTTTAAGAGCAATAGAACCAAGAAGAAATTATTGGACACTTCCTGCAGGATTTCTTGAGAATGGAGAAAGTCTTGAACAAGGAGCTATTAGAGAATCAGAAGAAGAGGCAATGTTCACCCCTGCCCTTGGGCCGATGTTAGCCATTATCGATGTTGTGCATGCGCATCAAGTTCATATCTTTTTTAGAGCAACTCTAGAAAAGCTAGAATTTTCTCCTGGGGTTGAATCTCTAGACGTCAAAATGTTTCCTTTAAATGATATTCCTTGGGATAATATGGCATTTAAGACTGGGAAGATTGCTCTTAGAGCAATGATTGAGAAAGCGCCTGATGATTTTGAACCGATATATAAAACAATTGAGTAAAGCGAAAATCTTATGACATTTTTAGTGGGTGAAAATTGTATAAAGTGCAAATTGGGTGATTGCGTAGAAGTCTGTCCAGTGGACTGCTTTCATGAAGGTCCTAATATGCTGGTTATTAACCCCGATGAATGCATTGACTGTGCTCTATGTGAACCTGAGTGCCCTGTCGATGCAATTTTTGCAGATGATGAGATTCCAGAAGGTCAAGAAAACTTTTTGGAGCTTAATATAGAACTTAGTGAAATTTGGCCAGTAATTTCAGAAGCACCTGAGCCACCTGAAGATGCTGATGAGTGGAGAGAAGTAAAGAATAAATTAAAATATCTAGAACGATAAGCTCTAGTATTATCGACTATCTAATCTAGCTCGAAGAGTAGCTGCAGGCATATACCCAACTATCATTTCTCCTTTATCAGTTAACATCGTAGGAGTTCCTTGGACATTAAACATTAATCCCAAATTGTAGTGATCTCCTACAGGATCATTGGCACAGACTTTATTTGATAACTCTTCGCCTCGCTTTGCTTTAGTAATTGCTTTCTGCCGATTATCGCTGCACCAAACCTTTTGGGCCTTATACCAGCTATCTGTTTCAGGTCCGCTTCTTGGAAAAAAGACATACTGTACTCTGATTCCCTCATCCAAGACCTCTTCAATTTCTTGGTGAAACTTTCGACAATAGCCACAATCAATATCTGTGAAAATTGTAATTGTGTGCTGATAGTCAGGTGGGGCAAAAGTTATCATTGATGCAGGACTGATTGAGTTCAAATAATCAATGCGAACATTTTCCCGTTCTGACTCTGTTAAATTCTCACTGGAAGCGGTATCGTACAAATCTCCACTAATTAAATATTTTCCATCGTCACTAACATAAAAAACCTGGGAACCAATATTGACCGTGAATAGATTATCGATAGGAGATTGTTGAAGGTCTATAGGTGTATCATCTGGAAAAAATTCTGACAGTTGAGAAAGGATCGCCTCTACTCTGGTTGTTCCAGGATCATCTTCCTCAGAGTTAAGGCTCACAGTTCCAAGCAAGCAAGTCATACAAGTAATTATTAGTAGATAACGAATCATTGCTCTAGTTTATAAAAATCTCATCCCCTTGGGTGATGTTTTTGATGAATATCTTTTAAACGATGTTGAGCAATCTGAGTGTAAATTTGAGTAGTGGACAAATCACTATGGCCTAAAAGCATTTGCACTACCCTTAAGTCTGCGCCGTGATTAATCAAATGAGTAGCAAAAGCATGCCTTAGACTGTGTGGCGATAAATCTGATTTGATGCCAACTTTTTTAGAATATTTCTTAATAATTTGCCAAAAAGCCTGTCTTGAAATGTGCTCAGATGTCTTAGTAGGAAACAAGAATTCTGATTGTCTTTCTCCCAAGATCTCTGTAATCGGTCCATCCAGAAAATTTTTCAACCGTCGTTTTGCTATTGTACCCATAGGCACTAATCGCTCTTTGTTGCCCTTTCCCATCACTCGTATAAAGCCTTGATTCAGATTCACATCTCCTTGCTTGAGACTTACCAGTTCAGACACTCTTAAGCCGGTAGCATAAAGAATTTCTAACATTGTTCTGTCTCTAAAACCCAGAGGTTTTTTTGAGTTGGGCGCCTTAATCAATTGAAGGACTTCTTCCTCTGTCAATAACTTTGGAAGACTCTTGCCTATTTTTGGCATAGAAATTTTTTCAGTCGGATTTGTCGATATTATTTCCTCTTGAAAAAGATAGCCGTAGAATCGTCGAAATGAAGATAACATTCTCGCTGAGGTTCTTGCACTGATCCCGGAATGGGCTTTATCTGCTATAAAATCCAATAGATCGGCACGAGAAATATTCTCAAGCTTGAGACGTTTGCTTGAAGCCCATTTGTCTAAAACTTTAATGTCAGAACGATAGGCGCTCAAAGTCGATTTAGAAAGGCCCTGCTCCAACCATATTGAGTCTATAAAAGTATCGATAATTTGATCGGTATCAGAATTATTAGCCATGGGTTTTTTTCATTGCCTGGTTTTGTGTATTATGTTGTTTTTAATATACACAATATAAAAAATCCATGAAAAGTGTTTCTATGTATTTATTTGGTTCTTGGGCATGGCTGGTCTTCACAGTCATTCTCTTGATAATGGTATGCTGCTTTCCTTTTACCCGCACAGTCAAATCTACTAGGACATTGGGGAAAAGATCTGCTTCTGCAATGCTAAAACTAATGGGCATAGAACTTAATGTGGAAGGTTCCGAGCACTTTGTTGAGGGTCCTTCAATTGTGGTTGCAAACCACGCGAGTTATACCGACCCTATGATTTTGGCAGCTGCATTGCCTCCTAAATTTGGCTATGTTGCCAAAAAAGAATTAAAGCATATCCCCTTTGCCAATTATGTTCTTGGGAAGCTAGGGACACATCTCGTAGATAGAGTAAACCCTAAGAAAGGAGCGGATGACTTAAACAAAATTATGAAAAGCAGTAAAGCTGAAAATTCAATTGTCTTTTTTCCTGAAGCAACCTTTATCAGAGATAAGGGTCTCTTAAAATTTAAAAAGGGTGCATTTATTACGGCGATTAGAAGTAAAAGTCCAGTAATTCCAATAACCATCAATGGAAGCAGGGAGTTACTTAGATCTGAAAGTTGGTTACCAAAAAAAGTGAGTCTAAATATAAAAATTCATCCGCCGCTCAATACCTCAAATGAATTCACAAATCCGCAGGAATTATCTGATGAGTCTAGGAAAATGATTCTTGGCGATTTAAATGAGCCTGACTTAAACCACAGATCCTTTTCTTAGTCATCCCCGTCGGTCAGAAACGTATTCTATCCAAGCCTCTGCATTTCTTTTATTGCTATCAGTGCCAACTTCTATAGCTTCAGTAAAAGCATCGATGGCTTCTTCGTATTCTGCTAGTTCTGTATGAGCCATGCCTCGAAGAATAAAAACATCGCCTGGGTTCTCAAGATTATCATCAAGCAATGCCATTTGTGTGGCCTCCTTAATCCCGCTCCAATCACCCTTCTCATTAAGTAACATTGCCTTTTGGATAAATAATTTTCCGTCATTGAGCATAGGCGCAAGCACATCAATCACTTCGATGGCCTCATCAAATTCTCTAGCTGAGGTCCAAGCACCTAATAGCAACCGCAAATTATCTTCGTTCCTCTCGATCAAACCTGCTTCCATGTTTTCTTCCATAATTACTGCGGCTTGATAAGGGATTTCCAAATACAAGCTTAATCTAGCTAAACTCTCGAGTGTCTCTTTCTTCTCAATCGCATTATTTTTATAACCTAGATTTAGTGCTGCTAAGGCGTCTGCGTCTTTTTGCATTTCCATGTAAGCGCCAGCCATAGTTTCCCAGTATTTTTCTTTTTCAGGCCAATAAGTTGCTAGCTGCTTGACTATGTTAACTGCATCGTCATAGCGCTTATTGAGAAATAAAATGGCAAGCTCTAACTGAAGCCAACTTTCCTTGGGCTCTAGTGATTTGATATTAGCGATAGTGATATATGGCAATGCTTCTAAAGGTTGACCTTTTTGAAAATAAGCAATGCCGGCCATAATATAAGACTCTGATGCTGGATCGGCCTCAAACTTATAAAAATCCATTAAAGAAGAGATCGCAAGATCCCATTGTTCTTTTGATCCATAAAGGCTAGCGAGATTAAAGACTGTGCTTTGATGTTGAGTATTTGATAATACATTTAGGTTGACGCATTTACTAAAGACATCAATTGCCTCATCAATTTTGTTCTGCTGGACATAGACAAAGCCCATAAATTGATAAACCACAGCCTTTTCGTATTGAGATAAGTTCCACTCCAACATCGTTGTTAAAGATTTCATTGCACCTTCAAGATCTCCATTACCAAAACGATCGGCAATCCCTTCGAATTTCTTATTGACGTTATAGGCCATTTGCCTTGCCGAATTTGGACGCTCCAAAGCGACTCTATTTTCTTTTAGAGGGTGATATTGAGGCAATGATTCTGATCTTACTAACTGTGTATATGCACTAGAAAAAATAGTAACAATAACTAATAATCTCAAGCTTGTTCTTAATATGCTCATTTGTTTAATTCAATTTAAAATCTAGTGTTTGCATAGCTTTTCTTTCAACAGGTACACCATTAACTATTCTTGGCTTAAACTTCCATTTGAGTACAGCCCTTATGACATTTCGATCAAAAACTCTCTTTGGAACTGATTCTACAACGACCACTCCTCTCACAGAACCGTCTGTTGCAATAGTAACCTCTACAACCACATAACCCTCTATACCTTCGACCAAGGCTTTTCTTGGCCACTGAGGGTCAATTCTAACTATTGGTAAGACGTCTCCTTCGGCAAGCGGATTGCCTTGCCAATTACCTAAAAAAGGCCCTCCTCCAGCAATTGTAGGCAGATCAATATCAGGAATCTCCATTTTGACTTTATTCAATGTTGGCTTAACTTGTTTATTAACCACTAATTTAGGAGGTGGCGGTGGTTCTTTGGGCGGCTTGGGTTTAATTGGTTTTCTTCTGTCCTTGAAGCTAAGATTCTCATCGTCCTTTATGCGAATAAACTCCATCATTTGGCCATCTGATGAAGAGCGAAATCTTTGATCCCCAGAATCAATTAATGCCTGCATTAGAAAAAATAGACATAAGGTAATAATTACCCCTATCAATAAAGCAGTAAGGTATCTAAACTCTGGCCTCAAATTAATTGTTAATGATTCCATTTTTATTTTTCTTTCGCAGATAGTGAAACTTTGGAAATACCGCCAAGTCGGATCTGATCCATAATATCTATGACTAATCCTGTAGAAGCTAATTCATCAGCAACAATTACAACACTGCTCTCAGGGTTTTCAGCATGAGCTGCTTCCATTAATATTCTAACTGACTCCAATTGAATCTGATTCTTGTTCATCCAGATCTGATCATTGGGAGATATGGCTATGAGTATATTGCCCTGTTCAGCTCTCATGGCGGTTTCCGCTTCCGGTCGATTCGGGTCGATCCCGGTCTCTTTTATGAAAGATGTGGTGACGATAAAAAAGATTAGCATGATGAAGACAATGTCCATCATCGGCGTAATATTAATTTCGCTGTCTTCTTCTTCTCTTCTTCTCTTTCTAATCATAAAATTATTTTTGAGCTGCTAGTGATACATTCCTCGCCCCAGCTAATCTTGACTGGTCAATCACCTTAACCAAGAATCCAGCATCTGCTTCTCGATCAGAAACCACAACCACTGTGGCCTGAGGTTTTAATGCTAGATTTGATTCAATATTTGCTCTGACAGCATCTAGAGTGATCAGTCGATCTTGAACAAAAATTTGCCCCTCTCCTGAGATTCTTACTGAGATAACTTCTGATTTTTTTTGCTCTTTAATTGGAGATTTTGTGGGTCGATTCACATCGATAGAGATTTCTTTGACAAAGGATGTGGTGACAATAAAGAAGATTAGCATGATGAAGACAATATCAAGCATAGGCGTGATATTGATCTCACTTTCTTCTCGATTTTTTTTAAACTTTCTTCTCATCACACATCAATCGATTATTAGCTGATCAGCGATACGTGAAATTTCATCGTCAGCTTTTCGTTTTAAAAGGTTAGCAATATAGAGACCTGAGATAGCTGCCACTAAACCTGCCATTGTTGGAATTGTCGCCTGTGAAACACCACTTGCCATAAGTCTTGCATTACCAGTGCCAAAAAATGTCATCACATCAAAAACCTTAATCATGCCCACAACGGTTCCCAGGAGTCCCAAAAGAGGAAGAATCTGCATCATTGTCTCTATGGTCAATAAAAAGCGTTTGGTCTCAGTTGAAACTTCAGAGATCATTTGATCTCTCATTCTCATGGAAAACCAATCCCCTTTATTATTGATTGAACCCCACTCATCAATAATCTCAAGTCGCTTCTGAGGTAATAGATATTGGAAAAACCAAAATCGCTCAATAATTAAAGTCCACATTATTATCGTTACCATAAGAATGCCCCAGAGAACTGGCCCGCCAGCTTCAAAGAACTCTCTTATTTCCGGTAAAACTATAAAGAGAATAATGGCGACAATGACTGAAGATACAGCAACAATTACAGTGGTTTCCCTGCTTTTAGATTGTTGCTCAAACCAACGTGATAAATTTCTCAGAAATGACATAAAACAACACTATTTTTTTCCTGCGTTTCTAGCAATAAGCCCGGCACTTTGTTCCTCTATGATTTCAATTAAAGAACCGCTCCAACTGGTCAAGACACTGTGGAGAAAAACCAAAGGTATGGCTACAATAAGGCCAAGCATAGTAGTAACCAAAGCTTGTGAAATACCACCAGCCATTAATTTAGGATCCCCTGTTCCAAATAGAGTCAGTGCCTGAAAAGTAACAATCATACCGACAACGGTTCCCAATAATCCCAATAACGGAGCAACAGCAGCAAAGACTTTGATGATGCTGTGATATTTTTCCAGCTTTGGTACTTCTCTTAGAATGGCTTCATCAATTTTTAGTTCGAGGGATTCTGGTTCTATGCTCTGATTCTGATCGAAAACAGATAAAATCCTTCCCAAGGAATTGTCATCAGAAATTACATCGGAAGCTAATTGTCGATTAATCGCATCGCCCTCATCTTTTAGTAGTTTTAATCGCCATCCCGACAAAGCTAAACCAAGCAATCCTATGAAGATAATCACATAACCCACAAATCCACCTTGGTTGATTCTCTCCCCAAGACCTGGAGCTTGGATAAGAAGGCCTAAGATTTGCCCTCTGCTGGGATCTACAGCCATTGCTGTATAACCTTCATCAAGATCATAGAGATCTTCAGCTAGGGATCTAAAGCGTCTCGCCGGCTGTCTAGCTAAGACCTGAAGTGATTGTGTTTCAGGTATAAATTTCAGGAAGAAGTTCTCAGTGATTGCATTAAAGACCCCTACTCTAACTATCTCTGCATCTGTGATTGACCCGCCTGGAAGAATGACTTTGCTGTTAAAACGTTCAACATTTCCAGATTTTGTCATTTCCTCGAGCATGGTAACGATTAATCCTTTCATCTGATCAATGCTCGGCAGATTTCTGGTTTCAGCTAACTCAGCTAATGACCCTTCCCTGCCTGGATATTGAACCGAGACAAGGGAGTTCTTAACCGTTGCTATTGCTTCTCCTGCCACCTGTCTGACCACACCAAAAAGTTCACCAAAATTTCCTATTCTTATTCTTAAAGTCTCACCTATCTCTTCAAGAATCTTCTCGTTATCCTCAAATTCTTTTTGTAAACGCACACTTCGCTCTTCTTCCAGCTGCAGTCTGCGTTTTGCCTCTTCCAATAATTCTCGTTGACGGTTTCTAGCGCTCAAAAATTCTTCTTCCCTTTGATCATTAACAGCGCCAGTCCTAATGCTATCGGACTTAGTAATCTCAAGGAGCATTTCCATGGTCTGGATGTCCTTAAGTTTCTCTAATAAAACAGGATCCCCGGTTTCCTCTTCTGTCTGAGCGTCTTCTTGAGAAGAAACTTGCAGAGTAAATACCAATAAAAAAATTGATAACCCTAGGATTTTGATCTTCTTGAGAGTCATCGCACGGCTCCCGGAGCTTCTATCGGTAACTGAATGAGATCAGGTGTAATTTGTTTCTTTGCAATTCTCAGTCCTTCTTTAACATAGTCGGTGTATTTTCTAGGAAGATCCTCCCATTGGTTCGTTTCCTTATTCCAAAACCCAGTTTCATTCTGATCGGGTGTTTGGTAAGTCAAGGATGTCCTGCCAATCCTTAGAAAATCGACTTGCCTAGTTTCGCCATCAATGTCCAAAAACCCGGTGTAGGCTTCTATGTCGGACCCGAAGCTCGTCTCAATTTGATAAGCGTCCATAATCTGTCTGAATTTCTCAGAAACAGTTATATCGGATTCGTCCATGATTACTCTCAGACGTGCCACACGCTCTTTTCTTTCTTCAAGCAAGAATGGGATATCTAAATCGATAAAACGATCTAAAGTGTCTATGCTCTCAAGCATCAAAGGAACTATTCCGCGCTCTATTAGAGCAAACTCTTCAAGCTGTCGATTGATCTCTATAATCTGATTTTCCTGATCCTCTATCAATCTTTCAACATAATCATTGTAGGCAATTAATCTGTCAATTTGCTGAAGAACAACTCGATATTCTCCCAATAATTCTTGGGTTTCGACTGATAAATCTGTAATCCTTGTCTGAGAATCCTTTGAATCTATGGTGCTGTCATTCTGCACATAGAGACTATCAGAGAGAATTTCAACTGGATTAGGCAAAATTATCTCTTCATCACTCTGAGATTTTAAAACGTCAGAATAGGTCAAAAGCATAGATAAGCCCATCAAAAGGCTTAGCGACAGATATTTATTTCGAAGAATCATTATTAAATCCAATACAAAACTTAGCTTCCATGAATACCAAGGCAAGTTATCAGATAGGTCACTGAAATTAAAGTGGTTTGTCCCCAGATTGCCTTAATGACAGCACCAACATAATAAGTAAATAGACAATAATATATGGCACAGCGACTTTGCCGGGAGTCACCCCTGAAGTATGCTCAGGTGCCATACCAAAAAGCGGGCTTATAACCAGAGGCCGGACAGCCCAAATGAAAATCCAGAGAATATACATCATTGGTATAAGATTACGATATTTATATAAAACGACAGCATTAACGACACAAAACGCAACTTGTTGAGCTCCCCATAGTGAAAACATCATATAAATGACTCTGTTAGGATCGGGCTGTCCTTCAAAAACGATAATAGTGGCTATCTGATGAGCAGCAAATTCAGGCTGTAAAAAATGCATATACGTTGAAAAAATCATCAATAAGAAAAAAGGAATCATTCCATAAAAAGCAATGGGAGAGCCCCTGTAATCATTAGTAGCCTGGTTTGGTATTATTCTCTCAAGCATAATATCCCTTACATGTCCGTGTAATTTGGGCCCCCAGCACCTTCAGGACAGCGCCATTGAATGTTTTGGGCAGGGTCTTTAATATCGCAGGTTTTGCAATGAATACAATTTTGAGCATTGATCTGAAAATAAGGTCTGCCCTCTTCCGATTCCACTACTTCATAAACACCTGCCGGACAATAGAGTCGTGCCGGCTCACCAAACTCGGGTAAATTCTTATCAATAGGTATGTCAGGATCTTCAAGGTGAAGATGACAAGGCTGATTTTCTTCATGGTTGACTCCAGACAAATAAATAGAGGTCGTGCGATCAAAAGTAAGCGTATTATCAGGTTTTGGATATTCTTTTTTCTCTGCTTTGTCTGTGTTTAAAAGTTTAGAGTGATCTGGTGTGGATGCTGATAAAGTAAACGGTAATTTTCCAAAAAATATATTCTGATCTATCCATATCAATATGGATCCCAAGAGCAACCCAAATTTTTTCTGAAAGGGTGAGAAGTTTCTTGCTCCATGAAGCTCCTTAAAGACCCATGATTTTTTTAACTCTACCTCAAATCCATCAAGCTCATCATTCTCACTAGATTGGGCGAATGATTTTACAATGCTTTCTGCCGCAATTAACCCTGACTTCATAGCGGTATGAGTGCCCTTAATTTTTGCCCCGTTCATAAACCCTGCATCACATCCAATCATCATTCCCCCTGGAAATGTTAATTTTGGAATGGACTGGATACCGCCTTTGTTCAGAGCCCTTGCACCATAAGATATTCGCTCACCGTTTTCTAACAGACTTTTAATAGCTGAATGTGTTTTCCATCGTTGAAACTCCCCGAAAGGGCTTAAATATGGATTGATGTAGTCCAGCGAGACGATTAAGCCTATAAAAATCTGATTGTTAGGAGCGTGGTAAATAAAGCCTCCCCCTTCGGTTGTATGATCTAGTGGAAAACCTGCTGTGTGCATGACCAAACCCTCGGAATGTTTCTCAGGGTCTATATTCCATACCTCCTTAAACCCAATCCCGTAATGCTGAGGATCAGAGTCTTTAGCCAATGAAAATTTATCAATGAGCTGTTTACCAAGATTACCTCGGCAGCCTTCAGAAAATATTGTTTGTTTTGCTCGAAGCTCATAACCTCTTTCAAAGCTATCTTTGGGTTCTCCGTCTTTATCTAGACCCATATCACCTGTGATAACTCCAGAGATTCTGCCCTCCTCTTCAATCACATCAACTGCAGGAAAACCAGGGAATACATTGACACCAAGATCTTCGGCTACTCTTCCAAGATACTGGCACATTGATCCTAGGCTAATAATTCTATTCCCATGATTCATCATGGTTCTTGGAATTAAGAATTTGGGGACGGAGATACTTGACGTTTCACCAGTAAGAAACAACATCTTGTCGTCAGTAACAGGTGTTTGTAAAAAATTTTTACCTTCATCCCAATCGGGAAGCAATTCATCGAGTGAACGGGTTTCTATAACAGCTCCAGAGATAATATGAGCTCCTATCTCTGATCCTTTCTCAAGCAAGCAGACACTTAAATCTAAATTGTTCTCATTTGATAGCTGCATCAAACGAATGGATGCGCTCAAGCCTGCTGGGCCTGCACCAACAATGACTACATCGAATTCCATTGACTCCCTACTCATTACTATTATTGTAACAATTTTTGCTGATGATTAAGGCTAGTCAGCAAATTTTTTAGATTAGCCAATAAATAAAACAGCTTATTTATTAATTACTATCAGGGATTAAATAAAGCGTTTCCGGCTTATCAGGTTCATAGGTAGGCGTGTAATCTCGATACTTACTAAATGACTCTATAACTTCCTCTATGCTTGCATTCATTTTTAATACTTTTACTTTTTGTATCTTCAGTTCCTTAATCCCATCAAGTCTATGATGCCCATCTATGAGGTAGTTTTCCTTGTCAATAATTAATGGGCTATATGAACCATTGAGCAGTTGTTCTTTTTGCTTAGCTCTTAATTTAAATGCTCTTACTCGTTGTGTCTGGACAGGAATAATGGATTCAGTAGAGATTAGTGTCTTCTCATATTTAAAATCACTTGAATCAAGTATCTCTTGATTTAGCTGTGGTAATTGATTTCTTTCAAAATGCTTGTCTTGAGCAAATGTTAAAACTGATAAGAATGAGATCACTAAGACAATTATTATTTTTTTCATGCAAGTGCCTCTTAAGGGATTTAAGTATATTTTATAATAAAAGTTAGAAGAAAGATTAATTACATCCAAAGTCATATAATCTATAATCCTAAAAAGTTTTTACATAGGAGCGCCATAATGGCTGGAAAACTTGTTCTCTGCAGGCATGGACAAAGTCAATGGAATCTTGAGAACAGATTCACAGGCTGGATGGATGTTGATCTTACAACAAAAGGGCAAGAAGAAGCCCTAGACGCTGGAATACAAATACAGGGAGCTAATTTAACGTTTGATATTGCCTACACTTCTCTGCTAAAACGAGCCACAAAAACTCTCTCCATAATTCTTGAGGAAATGAATTTAACTTGGATACCAGTAATTAAGTGCTGGGAATTAAATGAAAGGCATTACGGGGCGCTTCAAGGTTTATACAAAGCTGAAGTTGCCAAAGAATATGGAGAAGATCAAGTAAAGATCTGGAGAAGAAGTTATGATATCCCTCCTCCAATGATGTCTGAAGATGACACTTCACATCCCAGATTTGATTCAAAGTATGATGGGATTGATGAATTGCCAGGCTCTGAAAGCTTGAAAGACACTCTTGCAAGAGTAAAACCCTATTGGCAGGACAAAATATTGCCCGATCTTTTAGGGAATAAGAATGTCTTAGTTGTAGCCCATGGCAACAGTCTTAGATCCCTGGTAAAAATAATTGATAACATTAACGATGAAGAGATTGTGAACCTAAATATCCCAACAGGAATACCATTGCTCTATGAATTTAATGAAAATCTTAATCCCACCTCAAAATTATTTCTTGGGGATGAGGAAACAATTAAAAAAGCTACCGAAAAAGTTGCTCAACAAGGTAGCGTAAAAAAATAATGATCTACCAGATTGACAAGTCAAAACCTGTCTATAATGAGACCAACTTTATTGCTCCAAACGCGATAGTAATTGGGAATGTGACCATAGAAGAAGATGCAAGCATTTGGTTCAATGTAGTCATCAGAGGGGACAATGACCCTATTGTTATTGGAAAAAGAAGCAATGTTCAAGATGGATCAATTCTTCACACTGACCTCGGGGCCCCGCTTAATATTGGTCAAGATGTAACAGTAGGTCATAAGGTTATGTTGCATGGATGCACGATCTCTAATAACAGTTTAATTGGAATAAATAGCACGATACTGAATCATGCAACGATAAAAGAAAACTCAATCGTTGGCGCTAACTCTTTAATCACAGAAGGAAAAGAATTCCCTAAAAATTCATTGATTATGGGATCTCCCGCTAAGCTGATTAGGGAGTTAACAGAGCAGGAAATATTAATGATTAAAATGTCTTCTGAGAGTTATGTCCAGAATGGTAAGCGATTTATGTCTTCGCTGACTGCCGTCTAACCCTCATTAAGCCCTCTTGAGATGTAGAGGCTATTAGAGTGCCGTCTTGTGAAAAAATCTCTGCTCTAGCAAAACCTCTTGATCCAGAAGATCTTGTGCTTTCATATGCAAAAAGCATCCATTGGTCGACCATCATGGGTTTATGAAACCACATGGCATGATCAAGGCTGGCCATTTGAAATCTGTTTTGCATTAAATTTGTCCCGTGGGGCAAAATAGCTGTTGTCAATAAATCATAATCAGAAACATAAGCCAGTAATGCCTGATGCAGACCCTGATGATGAGGAACCTTTCCATTCGCTCTGATCCAACTGTGCTTAATTGGCTCTCCCGTTTGATTGGTTAAGAAATGCGGTATTTCAACCGGTCTAACCTCGAAAGGTCTTCTTCGAGTAAGCATTCTTTTTATCCGACCAGGGAGCTGCTCGACCCACTCTGGTTTAATAAGATCAACTAAATCTTCCAATTCGTTTGGAGGTTTTACTTCTGGCATTTTTGATTGATGCTCTAACCCATCTTCAGGCTTTTGGAACGAAGCTGTCATGTTAAATATTTGTTCGCCATGCTGCACGGCAATAATTCTTCTATTGGAAAAGCTGCCGCCGTCTCTTGCACGGTCTACTTCATAGACAATAGGCGCCTCAAAATCACCCCGTCGAAGAAAATATGCGTGCAATGAATGCACAAGTCGGTCTTCAACTGTTCGAGAAGCCGCCATCAATGCCTGTCCGAGGACTTGACCACCAAACACCTGTGGACTACCTATATCCTGGCTCTCTCCTCGAAAAATATTTTCCTCAATGACCTCAAGATCCATGAGTTCAACTAACCGCTCTATGGTTGTATCAAGGGAATTCTCTTTGGTCATGATTATTTTAGATAATAGAAAGAAACCGTTTCAGCAATGCAAGCTGGTTTTTCTTCGCCTTCGATCTCAACTGTTGTTTGACCCATAACTTGAATTGCTCCAGATCGTTGTCTGACTCTAGTCACAATTGCTCGTGCCCTGATTCGACTGTCCACTTGCACCATGTTCATGAATCGCACCTTGTTTACCCCATAATTAATCGCCCGCTCAAGATTAGTAAATTCAATAAAAGAAGCGGTCATTGCTGGAATCATAGCGAGGGTCAAGTAGCCGTGTGCTATCGTTTTGGCACCAGGCATTTCGGCTTTTGCTCTCTGCTCATCAACATGAATCCATTGATGGTCATGAGTAGCATCAGCAAATTGATTAATCTGTTCTTGATTTATGTCATACCAATCTGAAACACCGAGTTCATGGCCTTCCAAAGCCTTTAAATCTTCAAATGATGAGATGGTGTGGGTCATTAATGATCAACAGAAAGATTACCGATGGTGTTCAGGAACTCAGAACGTGTCGCATCACTGGTTCTAAAACTCCCGGTCATGGTGCTTGTTACCATATCAACATTACTTTTATGAACTCCTCTTGTGGTCATACAAGCATGTCTTGCTACGATCACCACGCCAACCCCTTTGGGTTCTAGAACTTCTTCAATCGAATTTGCAATTTGGGCTGTCATTTTCTCCTGAACCTGAAAACGCCTAGCATAAACATCAACCACTCGAGCAAGCTTACTAATTCCGACTACTTTATTAGTTGGCAGATAGGCCACATAAGCTTTACCAGTTATCAGAGCAATATGATGTTCACAATGAGATTCGAAATCTATTCCTCTCAGAGTTACCATCTCGTCATAATCCTCCACTTCTTCAAAAGTTCTATGGAGGTAATCATTAGGGTCCTCTTCATAGCCACTGAACCAATCCCGATAGGCCTTTGCCACTCGTTTAGGGGTATCGATCATGCCCTCTCGATCTGGGTCATCACCAGCCCATTGAATTAAAGTCCTAACGGCAGCTTCTGCTTCCTTTTGTGACGGAGTCTTGTCTTCTTTACTCATATTTCATACTCAATAGGTTAAATATAATCGAGAAACTATCTAAATGCAGATCATTATGCAAGGATTGATTAAGATTATCCGAGCTCATCAGGAGAAGAATTCGCACTATATAATGCCTTTGGATTCAATGCTTTTATAACTTCAAGATCCATCTCAGCAAGGGTCTCCCTTGGGCTGTTATTATGGATTAACTGAGGATTAGATCGAACCTCTTCAAAGAAAATTGGTTCATAGATAGCGCACAAGGGCTCTATACCTGAGCCATCTGGTGATTTGAAGACGGTTGCCATTTTATTCAAGTTTCTATGGAGAACGAGTTGCTCAATTGATTCTTTGTCTAGATAGGGCATATCACAGGCTATAACTAGCCATGCGCTCTCTCGCTCAAAATCGCCTGCTGATAAAATTCCTGCTATTGGTCCGTTGTCATTCTCTTGGTCAACAATGAGAGAGTATTTAGCTCTATTTGGTTCATCTATTTGGTCAGGTCTTACCGAGACATGTAACTCTTTTGTAAAAAGAGATATAAGGTTTGCTGATCTGTCTAGGAGAGTAAGGCCTTCAAATTTAATCAGTGCCTTATCTTGCCCCATTCTCCTGCTGTGACCACCAGTTAAGATCAAACCATTAATTAAGTTCATAACAATTTTTATTAATAGTACTAACCAATATCTCTTTTGCCGCCTGATTTGCTCAGAAGAGATATCTCAGTAATCTCGATCTCGTGACTCAAAGATTTGCACATATCATAGATTGTTAGAGCTGCAACACTTGCGCCAGTTAAGGCTTCCATTTCAACGCCCGTTTTTTGTTCAACAGAGACACTGCAATTGATAATTAAGTCTTGATTCTCATCAGGTTCAATTGAAATATTGCACGCATTAATATTAAGCGGATGACAAAAGGGAATGAGATCGTGTGTTTTCTTAACTGCCATTGTCCCAGCAATAATAGCTGTCTCTATTACTGGACCTTTTTTTGTTTGCAGGTCTCCATCTTTAAATCTTTCTTTTATTTCCTGGCTAAATATAACCTTTGCACTAGCCGTTGCTTTCCTTTGGGTAGCCTCTTTTGATGAAATATCCACCATTGTTGGTCTATTTTTCTTGTCAATATGATTTAGCATGTCTATACCTTTAAGAGAATATTACAAAATACTATCTAATATTTCTTGAGTATGTTCTCCGCGTCTAGGGCTTTTTTTGATCTCCTTGATTGAATTGTCGAATCTAGGTGCTGGACTAGCTTGTAATTGATCGTCGACTTCCACCCAAATATCACGCTCATTAATGTGGGGATGATGTCTGGATTCTTCTGGAGTAAAGACAGGCTCAACACAAGCATCTGAACCCTCAAAAAGATCCTGCCAATGATCCAAAGGTTGCTTGGAAAAGCATTTGGTAAGTTCCTTTTTCATTTTAGGCCAAGTCGATTGATCCATTTGTGATGCAAAATCTGTGTTCTCAGAGAGTCCCATTGTTTTCACAAATTCCTCATAAAATTTTGGCTCGAGGCATTGCACAGAAATCCACTTATTATCTGCCGTTGAATAACATCGACTCCAAGGAGGGCCATCGAGAAAACTTTCACCTCGAGTTGGGCTTAATAGTCCAGCAACTTGAGTGGACATCAATAAATTCATCATGTGAGCTGAACCATCAATAATCGCAGCATCTACAACAGTGCCTTTTCCAGTTTTTTGGGCATTTAGTAGACCAGCCAACATCCCTGCAACTAAATAAAGAGAGCCTCCACCTATATCTCCAACCAAGGTTGGTGGGGTAAAGGGCGCTTGGCCCGCTGGAGAGGCATACCAAAGCGCACCAGATAGTCCTATATAATTTAAATCATGTCCTGCCTGTTTCGATTTAGGTCCATCTTGACCCCAACCCGTCATGCGACCGTAAACCAAACTTGGATTTTCTTTTAAAACCACTTCTGGGCCAACACCTAATCTCTCCATTACACCAGGTCTGAAACCTTCGATTAATCCATCAGAAGTTTGCAGTAGTTTTTTTAGATTTTTTAAATCATTTTCTTCTTTCAGATTGAGGATGATTGAACGTTTACCTCTATCGATAATATTTCTTTCAGGCATACCAGGCATGGGTTGAGAATGACGGTGAACAACGATGACGTCAGCACCTAAATCGGCCAGCATCATTGAAGCGAATGGCCCTGGTCCCAAGCCTTCAATTTCAATTATTCGAATCCCTTCCAACATGTCTTTATTTTATTATAAATTTTTCAAACTTTGATACATCTCTTTGGTGCTTAAAGACTAATCAGAAGAATCATAGTAAAGCAATAAATGAACTTGTTTAGAATTTTTCTTATAATGGCTCTACATTTGTATTCGAGAGATCATGGGTCTAACACTATTTGAAAAGGTTTGGAATCATCATTCCATTTGTGACTTAGGTGATGGAAATGAACTATTGTACATCGATAGAATCTTCCTTCATGAGAGGACTGGGAGTATCGCTCTCAAATCTTTAGAAGAAAGGAACCTAGCTATTCGTAATCCCTTGCAAGTGTTTGCAACGATTGATCACATTGTCGATACCTTTCCAGGAAGGGATGACGAGACGCTTATGCCAAGTGGTTCTGATTTTATAAAATCGCTAAGAAAATCTGCCAAGCAATCGGGGATTAATTTCTTTGATCTTGACAACCCAGATCAAGGGATTGTTCATGTGGTCTCGCCTGAACAAGGCATTGCTCTGCCTGGAATGACCTATATTTGTCCTGACTCACACACATGCAGTTTAGGTGCATTAGGAACCTTAGCTTGGGGGGTTGGGTCCACAGAATGTGAGCATGCTCTGGCAACAAATACTCTAATTAAGAAAAAGCCACAACTCATGCAAATAAATATCGATGGTAAATTACCTAGTGGCGTTACCTCGAAAGATATTGTTCTGCATTTGATATCGGAATTTGGCTCCAATGGTGCTAAGGGTTATGCGGTTGAATTTACCGGATCAACAATTACTGATCTTGAAATAGAATCAAGGCTTACATTGTGCAATATGGCTGTAGAGTTTGGAGCTGTAACCAGCTTAATAGCTCCAGATGAGAAGACATTCTCCTATTTAGAAAACAAGAAGTTTGCACCCAAGGGCGATGATTTTTTAACGGCAGTCAAAGAATGGAGGGAGCTTAAGTCGGACCCAGAGGCAAAGTTTGACAAAATAATAAACCTTAATTGTTCTAATCTTACCCCTTATGTGACATGGGGTACTAGTCCACACCAAGCCGTACCAATTAATGAAATGATCCCTTTGTCAGAACAACTTAATGAACACGGCGAAAGAAAATCGATGAACAGAGCTCTAGAATATATGGATCTAAGTGAAGGTGAAGCCATTAAGGGTAAAGCTATCGATGCGGCTTTTATTGGTTCATGCACAAATAGTCGAATCAGCGATTTAAGGGCTGCTGCTCAAGTGCTTAAGAATAAGAAAGTAGCCAAGGGGGTTAAGGCAATATGTGTCCCAGGTTCATCTCAAGTCAAAAAACAGGCCGAAGAAGAAGGGTTGGACAAAATATTTATCTCAGCAGGATTTGAATGGAGAGAGTCAGGGTGTTCGATGTGTTTCTTTGCAGGGGGTGAGAGCTTCGGTCATAACGAACGAGTTATTTCAACCACAAATAGAAATTTTGAGAATAGACAAGGTAAAGCCACAAGGACCCATCTTGCTTCACCAGAGACAGTGGCTGCCTCAGCGATTAATGGAAAAATATCTCAGGCAAGCACAGGAATAGAATCATGAAACCTTTTGAGACATTCTCTGGAATTGTGGCACCTTTGATTAGAATGAATATTGATACGGATGCCATTATTCCAAGCCGAGAAATGAAGTCTGTCTCTAAGCAAGGACTCGCCGATGGTTTATTCTCAGATTGGAGATACGAATCGGTAGAATCAAGAAAAGAAAATAAAGATTTCATTCTCAATCAATCTCCATTCAATAAAGCCACTATTCTTCTCTCAGGAAGAAACTTTGGTTGCGGATCATCCAGAGAACATGCTGTTTGGGCTCTAAGTGAATGGGGTATAAAAGTTATCATAGCGCCAAGTTTTGGGAGTATTTTTTATAGCAATTGTATAAAGAATGGCCTGCTACCCATCACTTTAGATGAAAATAAAATAGATCTATTAGAGGGCTTTGTATCTATCGACCCCTTAAAAAACCAATTATCTGTTGATCTTGCTAGCAGAATCATTAGTTTTGGTACGGAAACCATAGAAGATTTTCCTATAGGGACAAAAGATCGAGAATCCTTAATAAATGGCTTGGATGAAATTGAGCAAACCCTAGATAAAATATCTTTAGTCAACGACTTTGAGAAATCCCATAAGGCAAAGAACCCGTGGCTCTAAAAAAGCAATCCCAAAATAGATGTTTTTGAAATCAAATAGTTTATG
>CAZLQT010000014.1:0-22127 GCA_964561815.1 uncultured Woeseia sp. | reverse complement strand
AAAAAATGGTGACATAATTAATATTGATGTAACAGTGATTAATGATGGCTTCCACGGAGACACCAGCAGAATGTTCATTGTAGGTAAACCGACCAATCAAGGTCAAAGAATTAGCCAGATTGCATATGAATCGTTATGCAAAGGTATTAAAGCGGTCAAACCAGGAAATAAGCTGGGTGATATCGGTCATGCAATTCAATCACATGCTGAAAAAAATTATTTTTCTATAGTCAAAGATTACTGTGGTCACGGTATAGGAGAAATCTATCATGATGAGCCCCAGATACTTCATTATGGAACACCAGATACAGGTATTGAATTAAAAGAAGGCATGACTTTTACTATAGAACCTATGATTAATAGTGGGAAACCAGACGTTCGCGTTCTCTCTGATGAATGGACAGTTGTAACTAAAGATCATTCATTGTCTGCTCAATGGGAACACACTATTCTTGTTACTCAGAACGGTTACGAGGTTCTGACTTTAGCTCCAAATGAAATTATTTAATCAATAGATTTATTTGCTTACTGTATGAAGCAACAGAGTCCAAAACAAGATAGCATAAATACTTACAGGAGCCTTATTGAAGGTAAGTCAAAAAACATTGATTCAAAACTGGCAGAAGATAATATTGATGCCATTCTCAGGTCAAGAACTAAAATTAACGACAATATAGTAATTGAAATAGCAAAAAACTTTTTTTCTAACAATGAAAAGTATATTTCTATTATTGCTGTCGGTGGTTATGGCAGAGAGGAGCTTTATCCTAAATCAGACACTGATCTATTAATCTTGATAGAGCAAAAAAAGAAACAATCTTTGAAAAGAAGTATTAAAAGTTTCTTAGCTTTCCTTTGGGATATTGGAATAGAGGTAAGTCACAGCACAAGAACTTTAAATGAATGCCTTAAAGAGGGAAAACAAGACTTATCAATAGCGACATCTCTTATTGAGTCCAGATACCTTTATGGATCTAAGGATTTATTCATTAACTTAGAAAAGAAAATAAAGAAAAATAAATCATTTTGGAAGAATGAAACTTTCTTAAAAGAAAAAATGATTGAACAACAACTTCGTCATTCATCTTTCAATAATACCGCATATAACTTAGAGCCGAACATTAAAAATGGTCCGGGTGGACTTAGAGATATTCATACAATTTTCTGGATAGCAAAGAAAATATTCTCAATAAATGAAATAGAAGATTTGGAAGACCATAAAATCCTAACGAAAGAACAAATTACTGTCTTTAAAGACTCTTGGGCCTTTATCTCAAAGATTAGATACCACTTACACAAAATAACAAATAGAAGTGAAAACAGACTTCTTTTTGATTACCAAAGATCATCGTCTAAAGAGTTTGGCTATAAGAATAATAAGCACCTCCTAGGTGTTGAGATTTTTATGCAAGACTACTACAAAGCCACAAAATCCATAAGTCGACTCAATGAAATTTCTTTACAAATCCTAGAGCAAAAAATTCTTTATAGAAAAAGAAAAAAATCTATAGAAATTAATAAATCATTTGAAATAAGAAACAATCTTATAGGGCTAAAAAAGGGAATTAGTTTCCTAAAAGAGCCGTCCCTGATTCTAGAAATATTTCTTCAGTTCCAAAAAAATAAGGGCATTGATGGCATAGAGGCAGACACGATAAACCGAATCGTTGAAAGCCTATACTTAATTGACGATAACTTCAGAAAAGATAAAAAAAATAGGTCATTATTTTTAGATATTTTAAAAGCACCTGAAGGAGTTACTCATGAGTTAAAAAGGATGAATTTATATGGAGTCTTGGGACTATATATTCCATCATTTGGTCTGATCGAAGGTAGGATGCAATATGATCTGTTCCATGCTTTTACTGTAGATGAACATACCTTAAATGTTGTAAGTAATTTAAGAAGACTTGCACTAAGTCGATTTGACCATGAATACCCGGAAGATAGTTTAAAAATGCAATCAATTGAGAACCAAGTGATTTTATACATATCAGGCCTTTATCACGATATTGCAAAAGGTCGAGGCGGCGATCATTCTTTATTGGGGGCTGAAGAAGCAGAAGAATTCTGTCTTTCTCATGGAATGACCCGTTATGATTCTAAATTGGTTTCATGGCTAGTTGAAAATCATCTAATATTCTCACTAACCGCACAGAAAAAAGATATCTACGATCCCAATGTGATAGAAGAATTAGCAAAGATTATTGGCGACGAAAATCGACTCGATTACTTATACCTTCTAACTGTCAGTGATGTAAGGGCCACAAATCCTGGGCTATGGAATAGCTGGAAAGAAAGACTTTTTAATGATCTTTATAAATTAGTAAAAAACTCATTACGAGCTGGCCTTGAAAATCCAATTGATAAAGAGGCTCTAATCAATGAGAAAAAAGAGCTTTCAAGATCATATCTTCGTAAAAACAACAAAGATTTAGAATCTATAAATTCTCTAATCTATGAGTTTGAAGACAATTATTTTCTAAAGTTCAATCAAGATGAAATTAATTACCAAATGGATTTTTTATTGTCTAGAAAAAAAAGAAATGAGAATCATCTTATAAACCTAGAACAATCAGATAAAGAAAGTTTAATTTCTTTATTCATATTAACTGAGATCAAAAGTGAAACTTTCTTTTTGATTACTAGCATTCTTGAAGAAAATAACTTGTCTATAAGAGATGCGAAAGTTGTCCAACTGAACAACGATAAATGTGTATATAATTTTTACATAGATAGGCCTAATTCTAGTTTTGAGGAAATTGAGCAAAAAAATCTAGCAATAAAAGAATCGATATCAAGAAGGCTGGAAAATAAAGAAGAACATATAAAAAACAAAGATAGAAAACTCTCCAGGCAATTAAGAAGTTTTGATACAGAAACACAAATAAATTTCCTTACTGACCCGATTAATAAGAGGACAGTCATGGAGTTAATCTGCCTTGATAGACCAGCATTATTATTAGATATTTCAAAAGTTTTTAAAAATGAGGAAATATGGATTGAATCAGCAAAAATAGCAACAATAGGAGAAAGAGCTGAGGACGTATTCTATCTAAAAGATAAGGAACACGGCATAATCTCGGAAGAAATGTATCCTTATCTTGAAGAATCAATCATAAAATCAATCGCTCAGTCATGATTAACTATTACTCAGGTCCGTAATTTATCCAGATAGCATAGGCAATCAAAAATAATGAACAAATAATTACCCAAGCAGGCATGCTTAGTGATAGAAAAGACCAGTCTATAGTTGCGCATTCTCCTGAACCATTAAAAACCATTTCAAAAACTTCATTTATTGGAAAAGTAGACATCATAAAATCTAATCCAGGGCCGCAACCAGGCACCTGATCACTTGGAAGATTTTGAAGCCAAACATGTCTTGAAGCGACAGCAACGCCAAATGAACCGGCGGTAACAAAAAGTGTTGAGGAAATAATTTTCGCTAGACTTGACTTAGGCTCAAGTAAAGAGCATATGAGAAATATAATACCCATTGATATAACTGCCACACGTTGGAAGATACATAGTGGGCAGGGCTCAAGATTTAAAAAATACTGTGCGAAGAGTGCATAGGCCATTAAACCTGAACAAAAGAGGAAGCCAAGAAAAAATTTTTGTCTCCTAGATAATTGCTGTACTTGTTTTATCAATTTGTTACCTGATCTATTAAATAGTTAGGCTGTATATTAAACGGGTCTATAAATTCTTTCATCTCATATCTGATTTTCGCGTAGTTAATCATTATTCTGGCATCAGGATATAAGTCTTCTGCGCCGTCTAGCACTGTTATATTTTCTCTTGATAAAGAATCCCCATATTTCTTCCAAGCATTCCCCGCTCCATAATAATTAGAATCTTCAAAAAGAAAGTTTTTTATCTCAACTAACCCGTCGCTTACATTCGCTTTGATAATCTCTGATTGATCAGTCTCATAGCAACCAAAAAAGATTTTGTCATTGCCTGCATCTGTAGCTACAAGAACACGATCTATAGAAAACTGTTTTATCGCAACTAAAGCTATGCTGCATAAACTTGAAACGCAGACCACTTCTTTTTTGTGTGTGTATGACATCGCCTGAACTGCACTTGCTGCTACCCTAAGACCTGAAAAACGTCCAGGACCTATACCTATAGTTATAAAATCTAGGTCATTAATCTCAAGCCGTGCTTCCAAAAGTAAATCGTTGATATTACTGAATATATTCTTTGCATGATCAATACAATTATCCATTGAATATTCATAAAAATTACCATTGTTTTCACAAGCTATCGTTAAGCGTGATGTCGATGTGTCAATGGCTAAAGATTTATTCATTTTTCTATTAGAAGTTTCAAAATATCATAAAAGAATTAAATAATGACGCAAGACTAAACATAGATATAATATCTATCTTTCAACTAAAAGGTATTTTTAAAAATTATGAGTACTTCAAATCAAAAATTAGAAAATTGGATTAATGACATTGCAAAGATGACTAATCCTGATTCTATTTATTGGTGTGATGGAAGCCATGATGAATATGAGCGTTTTATCAGAGAGATGCTTGATACCGGTGATCTAATGAAGCTCAATGAAGAGAGCTTCCCTAACTGCTACCTTCATCGATCAGATCAGTCTGACGTGGCTAGAGTCGAGCATCTAACATTTATATGCACCAGTGATCAGGAAGATGCAGGACCAAATAATAATTGGATGGATCCTATAGAAGCACATAATAAATTAGATGCTTTATTTGAAAATTGCATGAGTGGAAGAACAATGTATGTTATTCCCTACTGCATGGGACCAATAGACTCAAAATTGTCCAGGTGTGGAGTGGAAATTACCGATAGCCCATATGTGGTTGCGAATATGTTTTTAATGACAAGAATGGGGCAAGAAGCTCTCGCAAGAATAGAAAGGGAAGATAAATTCGTCAAGGGAGTTCATTCAATAGGCGATTTGGATCCAGAGAAACGATTTATTATGCATTTCCCGGAAGAAGAAACGATAAGAAGTATCGGATCGGGTTATGGAGGGAATGCTCTACTAGGAAAAAAATGTCATGCCTTAAGAATTGCAAGCTGGCAAGCACTTAAAGAAGACTGGTTAGCTGAGCACATGCTTATAGTCGAAATTGAAAATCCGCAAGAAGAAAAATTTTATGTTGCAGCTGCATTTCCGTCTGCTTGTGGCAAAACGAATCTCGCGATGCTAATACCCCCAGAAGGCTATGATGGTTGGAAAGTAAGAACTATTGGCGATGATATTGCATGGCTTCATATGGATGAGTCTGGACAAATATGGGCAATCAATCCTGAAGCTGGGTATTTTGGTGTTGTACCAGGAACTAACGAGGACGATAATGAAAATGCTTATCAAGCAATTCAATCCAATGCCATTTTTACCAATGTTGGACTCACTGATAATAATGAACCTTGGTGGGAAGGCAAAAAAGATGGAAATCCTACTATTGATTGGAAAGGTGAAACTATTAGCGTAGACAGTGGAAATGTTTTTGCACACCCTAATTCTAGATTTACGGTCTCTGCTAAAAATAACCCTAAATATTCTAACCTTGCAGATTCACCAAGCGGAGTCCCAATCTCTGCAATCGTTTTTGGAGGCAGGAGAAGCGAATTAGCTCCACTTGTCTATCAATCCAAAGATTGGAATCATGGGGTTTTAGTTGGGGCAAGTGTGGGCTCAGAAACCACTGCAGCAGCTGCAGGTGAAGTTGGGATAGTAAGAAGAGACCCAATGGCAATGAAGCCTTTTTGTGGCTATAACTTTGCCGATTATTGGACTCATTGGCTGAGCTTCTCCTCAAAATCTGAAAGATTACCAAAGATTTTCCATGTGAATTGGTTTAGGAAAAATGATCAAGGTTTTATTTGGCCAGGCTTTGGTGACAATCTGAGAGTTTTAGAATGGATCATTAAGCGCTGTCAGAATCAAGCTGATGCTATTGATACCCCGATAGGTTTTCTACCTAAAGCAGAAGACATTGATACCTCAGGTCTAGATATCACTAAAGATTCTATGGAAGAATTATTCCATGTTAATAAAGATCAATGGCTAAAAGAGATGGAAAGTATTAGAGAATACTTTCTGGAATATGGTGATCGTATGCCTGAGATGCTTCTAGATGAACATAGAAAAGTTGTCAGTAAATTAGAACAATCAGACTAATATTTCTACTCTATCATCCATAAAAATAAGGATCTCATTAATTAGGCTCTTTAGATCCTTTTTATGAGAAGAATTACCTCCAATAAGGTTTCTCCATTCTTTTGCCCCAGTTGTCCCTTTAAACAATTGAGTCATATGACGAGTAATAAGATGAACGCTTGCTCCCTTCTCAGCTTCTCTTTCAATGTAATCAATCATTTTTATCATAAAATCATATTTACTAAGCTTGGTTTTATTTTTAAAGAAATGATCTTGAACCTCTGCAAGAAAAAAGGGGTTCTTGTACGATTCTCTTCCGATCATCACTCCATCAAAAAATTTTAGCTTAGATTGTATTTTCTCAATAGAGTCAATCTCTCCATTCACTTCGACTCTTAAGCTATTAAAGTCATTTTTAATTTGTCTAACTCTTTCATAATTTAGAGGTGGTATTGTCC
Source organism: uncultured Woeseia sp. (assembly GCA_964561815.1). GTDB lineage: Bacteria > Pseudomonadota > Gammaproteobacteria > Steroidobacterales > UBA11654 > CACPJA01. The sequence continues at coordinate 15,512 of CAZLQT010000014.1, read as the reverse complement.
GATTTTCCTTAGGGTTTAATCCCTTGAGAATTGCCTTTCGGGCATGAATGATGAAGTGATCACATCCTGCTGAAGAGGTCTGATTTATAAAGTCATATAAAAATTCATAATTGTCATTATTGTCCACACCGATACGACTTTTAATAGATACAGGAAGACTAGTGACTGTTTTAAGTTTTTCTATAATATCTGCAACAACGTGTGGTTGTTTCATTAATGCTACTCCAACTGAACAATTCTGAACCCGTTCGCTGGGACAACCAATATTTAGATTGATTTCATTGTAATTGTGTTTCTCAATAATGGTTGCTGCTCTTGCAACGATATCAGGATCATTGCCTGCTATCTGTATACCAACTTTTTTTTGATTCCCGTTCTCTCTCTTTATAAACTGATTCGAAGAATTAACTATTGCTTCAGCATGAATCATAGGTGTATAAAGCCTTACATCCTTTGCCATTAGGGAAATCATATATCTGAAATGGCGATCAGTTTGACCCATCATTGGCGCTACAGATATTCTCTTTTCCATAATTTCTTAAGTTGATTTATTTATCGCAGCCACCTGAGGAAGGTCTGTATACTGATAAAGGTTCTTCTGACTTATCTAACTCAATAAAATCAGTGTCCCAATGTTTAGCTGTTATTTGCCATCTTCGCTTCTCAGCTGCAACGTATTGATCCATTTCATCTGCAAAAAGTTCCATTATTAATTCTGATCTATCCAAGGGAGCTACTACTGAATTTTGTCTCTCCGGAAATAAAAAAGAAATTGCAAATGTCCATTCAGGCTCCATGCTATGACCATCTGGGACAAAAAGCTTATGTTCAATAATAGTGCCTTGATCTAGAGCATACTGCATTAATGGGTAGTGCCATTTCATATATAAATCTAGCCATTCATCCTCATAACCGCCCTCTACTAAGTAAAATGATAACCCGAAGGGTTTCATGCATTTACCCCTTCCATTATTACCTTGTGCAAAAATCGTGGAAGCAAAACAAGTCACTAAAACAATTATTATTACTCTTCTCATTTTTTATTTTTCCTTAATGCTTACATTCTAATAAATTATTGTAATTTTGAAATAGGTAAACTTTTAAATATCTTTAAAGGTGTGATAATTTTTAGAGGTGAGTTCTATAAAAAAAATGATATCTCTGTGGTCAGGACCTAGAAACATTTCCACAGCTATGATGTACAGTTTCGCCCAAAGAGATGATACTAAAGTTATTGATGAACCTTTGTATGGGCATTATCTTCGAGAGACTAATGCCGATCATCCTGGCAAAGAAGAAATTATGCAGACTCTTAATTGCGAGGGAGAATCCGTCGTTCAAGATCTACTTACTATGAATCTTAAAGGTAGGAAAAGTATTTTGTTCATGAAGCAAATGACGAAACATTTGGTTAATATAGACCTTTCTTTCTTAGAGCAAACAGAAAATATACTCCTAATAAGAGACCCTAAAGAAATGTTACCTTCTTTAGCTGAACAGCTAACTGAGGTTCAACTCAGCGATACAGGTTTTGATGAGCAATATGAACTTTATAATTTTTTGCTGTCAACTGGCAATAGACCTTTATTGATCGATGCGACTGAACTTCTTAAAAATCCAGAATATATTTTGCAAAAACTTTGTGAAAAACTGGATATTGAATTTACATCAACAATGTTAAGCTGGAAACCTGGAGCGAGAAAAGAAGATGGTATTTGGGCTAAATATTGGTATAAATCTCTACATCAAACCTCTGGATTTAGAGACTACAAACCCAAATCGCATTTTCCTCAAGGGCTAGAATCACTCTTAATGGAATGCAAACCCTATTATGAAAAACTATATAAACAATCACTAAAGGCTAATGAGTAACTCAATGAAATTAATTGATGAACGCAATGCAGATATTCTAATTTATATCAACGGTGAATTACTCCCAAGAAATGAGGCTAAAATTTCTGTATTCGACAGTGCAGTTCAAGGAGGGGATGCTGTTTGGGAGGGCTTGAGAGTATACAACGGTAGAATTGCAGCATTAAATGATCATCTACAAAGACTTCAAAACTCAGCAAAAGCATTAATGTTCAAGGATGTTCCTTCTATAGAAGAAGTTAAAGACGCTCTATTTAAAACTCTCGAAGCAAATGGGATGTGGGATCAAACCCATGTAAGGTTAACCCTAACCAGAGGAGAAAAGATCACTTCTGGAATGAACCCGTCTTTGAATCAGTCTGGATGCACACTTATTGTTTTGGCTGAGTGGAAACCACCAGTCTATTCAAATTCTGGAATAAAAGTTATCACCTCCTCTATACGAAGAAATTCACCTCATTTTCTTGACTCTAAAATTCATCATAATAATCTTTTGAATAATATTTTGGCAATTATTGAAGCCAATGTTAGTGGGGTCGACAGTGCCATCATGCTCGATAATAATGGTTTTATATCAGAAACAAATGACACCAATATTTTTATAGTCATTAAAGGTGAAGTACACACTCCTACTGCCGATAGTTGCTTACCAGGAATAACTCGAAAAATGATTATTGATATAGCACAAAATGAGGGTATAAGAGTTCTAGAAAGGAACATTTCAATCTCTGAACTTTATTCAGCAGAAGAAGTATTTACTTCTGGCACTATGGGTGAGATTACTCCTATTTTGGAGGCTGATGGAAGAATTATTAGTCAAGGAAATCAAGGCCCAATAACAAAAAAAATGCAGTTGCTACATTCAGAATATGCCTTTAAAAATGGTGAAGCAGTTCCTTTTCAAGAACCTGAATAATATTTATATAAATATTATAAAGATGACCTCTATAAAGGACCTCTCCTCTTACTAACCTGCGACCTCTTTCCAAACAAAAAACTTAGTTGCCACAATAAAGCTTAGAATTATCCATACGAATAAACCTAGGGTGTTTAAGTTGATCATCAACAAAGAAACTCCATCATTGGCTATATCTCTTAACCCAGTGGCAATAACACTTAAAGGGAGAATATGAGCAATCGGTTGTATTATCTCAGGCAGTGAGTTAATCGGGAAAAAAACACCCGATAAGATTAGCTGAGGGAAAGTAAATAATGTCACAATAGGTCTAATGGCTTCTTGTGTCTTTGCAAGGCTGCCAAAACTAAATCCCAAGCAAAGAAAAATAAAACTTCCAATTACAATCATGCCGTAAAGTGATAAGAAACTACCCACTATTTTTATATCTAAAAGAAGTATCGCTAGACCAAGAACGACGGATAGTTGCATGAGAATAATTACAATTCTGGAAACTACAATTGAAATAATAAAATCCTGGGATTTTATGGGGGTTACAAATAATCTTTTTAAAATTCCTCTACGTCTGAATTCAACTATATTAAAACCACTACCAGCAATACTAAGATTCATGAGCATAAAAGCCAGTAATCCAGGCAATAAGAAGTCAACATAACGTTGGGGTCTTGATTTAACATCCTCTACCTCAATCGTGAACATAGGCTGTGTATTTCTTAGACTTCTCTCAATAGACAGCAAACTTTTACTAATGGCTTCTTTAATTGACCCAATTTGCCTTACTTGAGAAGCATCAAGCAATAGTTTTATCTCAGCAGTTTCATCAATGGAGTTAAAGCTTTCAGGAATGATAATGATAGCTGTCTGGTCACCCAAGAATAATTGCCGTTTAAGTTCATTCTCTTCGCCTTTGGTTACATTGAAAAGAGGTTCTTCTTCGACGAGCTCAGAAAACTCTTGAGATATGGTATTACTCGAATTATTAACTAAACCTAAATTTATGGGCTCTGATTCACCTCCAACAAAAACAAATACACCCATAAAGATTAGAGGAAATAAAAGATTGAATATTATTGATTGACGATCCCTAAAAAATATTTTTAAAAATACTTGTGCTAAATGCATTTGCTTATTGGTAAACATTTTAATCTCTAAGCTTATGGTCTGTAAGGGCAAGAAATACATCTTCCAGATTACCTTTTAAAGTCTCTTGTATAGGTTCAGATGCATATTCATCAATTAAACCCTGAGGGGTGTCTTCTGCAATCAATTTGCCTTTATCCATAATAGCAATTCGGTCACATAAACTCTCTGCCTCTTCCATGTTATGGGTAGTTAAAACTATAGTCATTCCTCCGACATTTAACTCTCTTACAAGGTTCCAAAGATTGCGTTTTGCTTGAGGATCTAAGCCTGTTGTTGGCTCATCAAGAAATAGCACCTTAGGATTATTAACTAGAGCACATGCAATTGAGAAGCGCTGCTTTTGTCCTCCAGACAATTCTTTTGGTTTCGCGCGCTCTTTAGGAAGTAAACCAACTTTCTCCAATAAGTTCTTTGTATTGATGTCATTAGAATAAAGTTTGCCAAAAAGAATAAGAAGTTCAGATAGATTCAAGCTTTCAAAGTACTCATTAGCTTGGAGCTGTACTCCAATTATTTCTTTGATCTTAAATGCATTATTACCTACATCTAATCCATCTATTAAAGCAGATCCGCCATTAATATCCTTAAGACCTTCAAGCATTTCGAGAGTTGTGGTTTTACCGGCTCCGTTAGGGCCTAGGATACCGTATATCTCACCCAATTTTATGTTAAATGTAATCCCATCAACTGCATTAAAAGAACCTTTCTTATTTCCAGGTAGAGGGTAGGTCTTCAGAAGATTTTTAACTTCAATAATATTCATAATTATTACCACAAGGCTTAAAGAAAGTCTGGCGTCCCCAGGGGGATTCGAACCCCCGTTGCCGCCGTGAAAGGGCGGTGTCCTAGGCCTCTAGACGATGGGGACCTAAGTCAATCTATGAGTAACTAGATTATAGGTGTGAAGTATATTGAAAAATAATCCTTCAATCCAACTTTAAAATTTCTATCTCGCCTAAATCTAGTTCTCTAATGCCTTGTTCTATTTTAGATAAATCGCCAACTATGACCCAAGTCCATATACTGGGATCAATATATCTTTCAGCAGCAGCGTTTATATCATCTATGGTCATTGATCTATACTTTGTCGGAAGATTGTCTAGGAAATCATCTTCTCTATCAAAAGAAACAATGCCTGATAAACCTGACAATAGTGAACCGAATGTTTCAAAATCTCCAATGAGACCGAGAGATAGATCATTAACTATCGCCTCAAGCTCTTCATTCTTAGCTGGATTAGATGATAGGTATTCATCGTATTCCCGGATAATCTCTTGAATTGAATCCGGTTTGAACAGGTGCGCTCACAAGCATAGGTCTGGGTCCCTTATACTGGGAAAGCCTCGTGCGGACACCGTATGACCAGCTTTTATCTTCTCTTAGGTTCATATTCAATCTTGAAGTGAAACTTCCGCCAATAACGCGATTCATTAGATCAATATCAATCTCATCAGAAGTTCTCATACCTGGCATAAGCTGGCCCGCGACTATCAATGACTGGACAGCTCCTGGTTTATCAATAAGAAATACTCTTCTTGAATCAGTTTCTTTATTGATTGTGTAATCAAGTTGGACTCCCTTAAGCATCCTGTTTTCAGGCCACGATCCAAATTGTGCTTCAAGGATTGGTAGAATTTCATCAAGGGTTGTATCTCCGACCAGAATCAAGGTCCCATTACTAGGAGCTATAAAACGGTTTTTATAGTTGACCAAATCATCTCGGCTCATCCATTGAATTGATTCTCTAGTTCCGTTACCACTAAATGGTTTTGCATAGGGATGATCTTCCCCATAAAGAATCTCAGGAATAAGATTTGAAACCATACCGTTAGGTGTTGACAATGATTGATCAATTGCAGCTAACCATCTTATTTTCTTTCTATCAATTTCCTGTTGGTCAAATGTAGGCTCAGTGATAACCTCAAACATAATCTCTATGGATTCCTCAAAGCTAGATTTGAGAGAAGAGATGTTAATACTAGAACTATCCAATCCAGTACTGGTGTATAAATCTGTGCCCAGCTCTTCTAATCGATCACTTAATTCTAGAGCATCGAAACTCTTAGTCCCTTCTGTCAACATGGACATAGTGAAATTAGCTAAACCTGGTTGCTCTTTTGGATCAGTGGCATGGCCAGATTTGATTTGGAAAGATAAATTAATCATTGGAACATCATGCCGCTCAGCTAGTACAACTTCCAAACCATTAGACAGCTTTGCTCTTTGAATCTGAGGAAGATCTAGCTCTGGGAACTCTGTGGGAAAAGGAAGCTTGCTTCTATCAGCACTAGATTCTGAATCATAGGTTCTGTTTTGCTCAGGCACAACTGTTAAAACATAAGCACCGTCTGTAAGCCAAGCATTAGCGGTCTCCTTTACTTCCCTGCTTGTGATTTCCATTATCCCATTTATAAACTCAAGATAAGCTCCAGGGTTGCCTGTATAAACTTCTGAATAGGCCAGAAGGTCAGATTTTCCACCAAAGCCACCTACTCTTTGCAAACCCTTTATAGATGATGCACGAATAGATGTTTTAGTATTTTTGAGACGTTTAGCACTTGGTCCTTTCTTAATAAACTCACTCAAAGCATTATCCATTGCATCTTCAAGATCATCTAAGGATCTCCCGTTAGCTAAATCTGCAGCAATCCAAAATTGTCCCGCTATTTCTCGATCATAATAAAAGGCAGACACGCTTGTTGCTAATTGTCTCTTATAAACAAGCTCTTGATACAAGGCTGAATTCTTGCCATCAGTAAGCAAACTGGCCAATAACTCAAAGCGAGCATGCTCAGGAGATCCTATCTCAGGAGTGTTCCAAACTTTATAAATTCTTGCATTGGGAACACGGTCGTACATGATTTCCCTTTTTTCTCCAGATCTTTTAGCAATCCATTTTTTCTTCTTTATCGGTGACGGGCCTGGAGGGATGTCTCCAAAATACTTGGTAACTATTTTTTTAGCTTCATCCACATTGATATCACCCGCGAGTGATAATACTGCATTGTTTGGTCCATAATAAGTTTTAAACCAGAGCTGAACATCCTCTAGAGTTGCTGCGTTCAAATCCTCCATGGAACCAATTGTGGTCCAAGAATAAGGATGACCGACAGGAAAAGTTGCTTTTGATGCCTGAATGAAAACTCTGCCAAAGGGTTGGTTTTCGCCTTGTCTTTTTTCATTCTGAACCACTCCTCTTTGCTCATCCAACTTTTCTTGGTTTACAACTCCTAATAAGTGACCCATACGATCAGATTCCATCCATAAAGCAAGATCAAGCGCTGGCGTTGGCACATTTTCAAAATAATTGGTCCGATCATTATTTGTGGTCCCATTCATATTAGTCGCACCAACCTGCTGAAAAGGTCCAAAATACTCATTGTTATAATTCTCTGTGCCGTTAAACATCAAGTGCTCAAACAAGTGAGCAAAACCCGTTTTTCCAGGAAGTTCATCCTTGGATCCCACGTGATACCAAACATTAACTGCGACCACAGGGATTTTTCTGTCTTCATGAACAATGACTCTAAGCCCATTAGGAAGGGTAAATTTGTCGTACTTAATGTCTGGCAGTTCCTCTGAAGCGATAACAGACAAAGGTGAAAACACAATAATGAAATAGAGAAAATATTTTTTAAAAATAGTCATAATAATCTTTTTGTCTTAATTATAAATTCATGAAATGATATAAGCATTGGAAGGGAAATGAAACTTCATTTAAGGATAATTATACTTTGTACCCTGTTGTTATTTCATAACACGGTGGTAATTAGCAACTCATCAGATACTTTTTCAAATTCCATAGATAATCTTTTTGATAATAGAAATCTCAAGCCGGGTTGTGCTGTAGGTGTTATTGAGGAAGGTAAATATATTCATAAGCAAGGTTATGGTTTAGCCAATCTTGAGCATGAAATTAAAATTGATGCAGACACTATTTTTAGAATTGGCTCTGTCAGCAAGCAATTCACCGCCATGGCAATAGCAATTCTTGAAGAAAAAGGCTTACTCTCATTTGATGATGAAATGAAATCACACATTCCTGACTTAATTGACTACGGTGAAATAGTTACCATTAATCAAATGATTCATCACTTCAGTGGATTGGGCGATTATGAATACATGGATTATCCAGGTCGCTTCAAAAATGCAATTGACGAGGAGTTTAGATGGGGGAATGAAGATTATCTAACCAATGATGAATTTCATGCAATGATTAAAACTTTACCCCTTATAAGAAAACCTGAAAAAAAATTTTGGTACAGCAATAATGGTTATGTATTACTGGCACTAGTCGCTCAAAACGTGAGTGGCTTAAGCCTTAGAGAATTAGCAGATCAGGAAATCTTTTCTCCTCTAGGGATGAAGAACTCTTTTTTCAATGATAATGTCAATTTACCGTTTAAAAATAGGGCTGATGCTTATTCGCCAATCAAAGACAGCCCTGGAAAATACAGAATCAATGTCACCAACTTAAGTTGGGTGGGTGATGGAGGTGTTTATACTTCACTGAATGACTTTCTAAAATGGGATCAAAACTTCTACAACAATAAGTTGGGCAAAGGAAGCTCTTCTTTGATAGAGACCATGGAAAAAACTTATGCTCAAACAAAAGTAAAAAAAAGGAATCAGAAAATGCTTCGTGAACAAGAAAACGAAAAAACGTATGCTTTTGCTCAAAATCTTGCATATTACAATGGCTATAAGCGATGGTCACATTCTGGTTCTTGGGTCGGATGGTTAGCTCATTATGCAAGGATGCCTGAGATTAACTTTTCCACTGTGGTGTTTTGCAACACCGATGAAATCGATGCAACCGTTATTGCAGATGAAATTATTGATCTTTATTTTGAGACTCGAAAGAACTAATTCTTAAAACGCATTTTTTCCGGTTAAAGCCCGTCCAACTGCTAACTGATGGATGGTTTCAGTGCCTTCATACGTAATAACACTTTCAAGATTAAGCATGTGTCTAATGGGAACATATTCTGCACTGATACCTGATCCTCCAAGCATATCTCTGCAATCTCTAGCTACGTCTAGAGCCATTCTCACATTGTTCCATTTTGCTAGCGAAACCTGAGTTGGGTTCATTTTTCCCTGATCTTTTAATTGCCCCAAACGGTGTGATAGTAAACCAGCGTTTGTTATTCGTCTCTGCATATCAGCCAAGCGTATTTGAATAGCTTGATTCTCGTTCAAGGCTCTATCAAATAAAACTCTCGTTTTTGTGTATTCAATCAACTCATCAAGACAAGCTTCAGCAGCACCTATAGCCCCCCAGGAGATACCGTATCGAGCCTGAGTTAAGCAACTCAAGGGGCCTTTCAGGCCAACCACTTCAGGCAGCATATTCTTATTAGGAACGCGAACATTATCAAGAAACAATTCTGAAGTTATAGATGCCCTTAGTGAAAATTTATTATCAATTTCATTCGCAGTAAAACCAGGCGTTGATGTTTCTACTAAGAACCCTCTAATACCATCTTCAGTGTTAGCCCAAATTAAAGCAAGGTCAGCTATCGACCCATTAGTAATCCACATTTTCGAACCATTAATTACCCAATCATCGCCGTCTTTCTTTGCATGGGTCTTCATATTGGCTGGATCTGACCCGCCTTGAGACTCAGTTAGACCAAAGCAACCAATAGCTTCTGCTTTGGCTAATTTTGGTAGCCATTCCTCTTTGTGTTCATCGCTACCAAAGGTAAAAATAGGATACATCACAAGACTGCTTTGCACGGAAACAAAACTTCTAACCCCGCTATCGCCTCTTTCCAGTTCTTGGCATATCAAACCATAACTAATAGAGTTCATACCTGCACAGTCATAACCTTCTATAGAACTTCCAAGAAGACCAAGTTCTGCAATTGGTTTTATTAACTCTTTAGGAAATGAGTGACTCTCAAAACACTCCTGGATAATGGGTTTAACATTATCGTCAACAAATCGGGAAACATTATCTCTGACAATTTGCTCTTCTTCGCTTAGCAGAGAGTTAATATCAAATAGATCGACACTCATTAGCAGAATCCTATGTGCTTATAATATTTTATGTTTACCTTGAAGGATTTCTCTGAACATTCTCCAGTCACCTATAAAGCTATAAAAAGGATACTTAAAGGTAGCTGGTTTATTCTTTTCAATAAAGAAATGACCTACCCAAGCCCAAGAATAACCTGATAATAAAGCATAAAAAATATACTTTGGCTCACCAGTGAAGATAAGGAGAAGAATAAAAACCAGAGATATCCAAGTCCCTATAAAATGAAGGAGCTTGTTATATTTATTTTTATGCTCATCAATATAAAAAGGATAGAACTCTTCAAAACTATTAAATTCACTTTTCATAGCATCTATTCTACCACATGATTATGAACTGAGTTTATCAGCTAAGCCCAATATGAGATTCTCTGTAGTTTCCCAGTCAATACAGGCATCAGTAAGAGAAACGCCGTACTTTAGGTCATCTGTAATTTTCTGATTGCCTTCATTAATATTACTCTCCAACATCATCCCGATTATTGAATCGTTGCCGTTAACAACTTGATTAATGCAGTATTTAGCCACCTTTGGTTGAAGAGTATAGTCTTTATTAGTGTTTCCGTGACTGCAATCAATCATTATTCTTTCGGGAAGATTTTCTTTTTTTAGACTCTTTTCACAAAGTCCCAGGCTTCTTTTATCATAATTGGGTTTAGCTCCACCTCTAAGTACAACGTGGGTGTATTTATTTCCTTTGGTTTCATAGACAGTAACCCTACCTCCTTCATTAAGTCCAAGGAAATGATGTGACTCTCTAGAGGATTTTATGGCATTAATCGCCACAGATAATGAACCGTCTGTGCCGTTCTTAAAGCCAACTGGTGTGGATAAGCCACTGGCCATTTCTCGATGGGTTTGTGACTCAGCTGTCCTTGCCCCTATCGCAGTCCAACTGGTTAAATCACCTAAATACTGAGGCATGATTGGATCAAGCGCCTCCGTGGCCACGCCTAGTCCCATTTCATTGAGTTGAATCATCAGTGACCTTGCGATATGAACACCCTTATCAATCTGAAAGGTGTCGTCTATATTAGGGTCATTAATTAACCCTTTCCAGCCAGTTGTAGTCCTTGGCTTTTCAAAATAAACCCTCATTAGGATCAAAAACCTGTCCTCGACCGCCTTTGCAAGTGTCTTTAAGCGTTCTGCGTATTCGATTGCTAGGCTAGTGTCGTGGATTGAACACGGGCCGACGACAATAACTAATCGATCATCTTTACCATCGAGGATCGACATCAAACTCTTGCGAGTTTGCAATACCGTTTTCCTAGCAGACCTGCTTAAAGGCAGGGTTGCTTTAAGTGCCTTTGGTGAAAGCAGTTTCTCCTTAGCAACAACGTTTATATTATGTATCTGTTCTCTCATTCAGATAAAACCTATGTTTATATGTCTTTTAGGGCTGAACAGTGTAATAAAAGAAAAAAAATAAATATATCAATAATTAATAAAATATTTATTACTGCGCAAGACGAATTAATTGCTGGCTGCACATATAACCAGGGGTCCCTGCAATAGAACCGCAGGGATATGAGCCTGCACCGCAATAGAAAACATCTTCATAATTGAAAAAACCGTAGAAATTATTTTCCGGATCAGAAGAAAATGTTCGATCAAAATACATCTGCTTGTCAGTTAGAGCTATATGATCAATATTGCCCTGAGGAAAATAAAAAGTTTCCTGTAAATTTTTAGGGGTAATGAGATTCGTCCAAATACAATCCTCAGGATTTAAAATATTATCAAAGATTTTATCTTTTATTTGTTCGCTCACTGTTGATAAATCTTCACCTCGTTTATCTAGTGATAAATTCTTAAAAAACACGGCAATTCTGTCATGATTTAGATCTTTATTCATCTTCTTACAAGCGGCGCCTTCGCAATAGATCTGCATGAATCCAGGCTCATAGTCAATGCCTTGATCTAAGACACTCAGTGTAGCTTGTTCGAATTCTTGAAGTGTTTCAACTGAAAAAATAAATCTAAAACTGGTATCAGAATCAGGATGATCAATATTGTACTTCCACCTAATAGGTTGTTTAAACAGAAGGTTCAATTTACCGCTGCTACCTAATAATTTCTTATTGCTGACTTTTTCTATATGCTCTGAATTATTTACTAATTTAGATGCTGTAAGAGGATCCGTTGCGAATATTAATTGATCAAAGGTTTTCTTCTCTTCTCCAGCTTCACAACTAAAATTAACAATCTTAGCTTTTGTATCGACATTAAAAACTTTAGAAGATTTATAAAAATTGACCCCTAAATCTTTATTTATTTTCTCTAATTCTTGAGTTACCTGCCAGATGCCTTCATACACAAAACCATAGTAACCCCTAAATATAGACCCTGAATCCATAATTGGTATGGTTAATGCCGATGATTTTTCTCGAATAGAAACTGGACCACTTTCAGCAACAGTCATGGCCATATAAATCTTTGCTTTATCACTTGTAAAGTAATGATCTAAAAGGGATTTAGCATCACCTTTTACCCAAAGATTAGTGAGCGCTTCACCTAAAATTGATCTAGCATCTTCAAGATTTGGAGTCATTGCATCTCGATAACCAGTTTGCAGAAAATCAATCACTTTTGATTCGTCTTCCCTAAAAGCCTCTATGTTACCCTGCTCGCCCCATTTATCTCTCAGCTCCCTATCTAAATCCTTGGGGTTACGATGAATTATTGTGGGTTCTGAATCGTTTGGAAAAAACACCAATTTTGGGGATTCTGGAACAAAAGTTTTTAATTTCTTGCTCAGTCCCGTTTCTTCAAAAATAAAACGCTGCATTAGTCCGAGAACAGAAGCGCCGGATGCATATCGATAATCTTTTCCAGCTAGTGTCACTGTTTCTGATGTGCAGGCACCTCCGACCTTAGACTTCGATTCTATGATTGAGACTTGGTAACCGTTACGCTGAAGATAATTTGCAGCTACCAACCCGTTTATACCGGCACCAATAATGATTATTTTTCTAGACATAAAACACAACGATTGTTAAACAAATAATAATTAACCAAAGAATCAATGCAAAAATAATTGGTCGAATAGATAAATCACGAAGAGTGTTTAAATCAAATTTTAAGCCGATAAAGAATAACCCTAATAGAAAGAGAGTATTGCTCATTTTTTTCAAAACAAATAGTGCGTCTTGGTTGAAATCGATAAACGATCCGAGTAGAACAAAACCGAGAAAAAATAAAATAAAATAAGGCAATTCATACTCAGCTTCTTGGCTCTTAAAATAAAGGCTAAATAGAATCACGGTTGGAAAGATCCACAGTGTTCTTCCTAGTTTTATTACACTTGCATAGACCACTGACTCTTCACCGTAGATACTTGATGTCCCAATCACAGAGGCTGTGTCATGAATTGTTAAAGCTGCAAAAATCCCAAATTCACTCTCGGTCATCCCTAAAAAATGCCCTAAGTACGGAAACATAACGATGGCAATAAGATTTAATAAGAAAATAAGACTAATGGACGATACCAATTCTCCAACTTTTGATTTAATGATTGGAGCCAAAGCAGCCATGGCTGTGCCGCCGCAAATGGCGGTTCCTGCAACCAAAAGAATGAGATGATTTTTTGGAACCTTCAATAATTTTCCAATCACAAATCCGATCAGAAAAATGAATAACACATAGATTGAGACAAGTGGTAAATAATCAACTGTGATTTCTGATACTGAACTCAGAGAGATAGTTCCCCCCAGGAAAACAATCCCGGCTTTTAAGAAATTTGTACCATTAATCTTCGGAGCAGATAAAGAGAACTTTTCGTTGATTGCAGAAAAAAAGATACCCAAGATTAAACTAATCGCTGCCTGTCCAATCACCAAAGATAGCGATACAAAAAAAGCCAATAAGAAATAAACCATTAAAACTAAAAGCTCTCTTTATAAGGTCTTAAATCGATTTCCTGAGTCCAAGCTGTATTGTGTTGACTGTGCAAATTCCAATAATTTTCTGCAATTGCATCAAGATCTAAAAGGCCATCCTTTCCTAAGCCTTCTGCATACTCTGGGAAGCCTTTAACAACTTTGTCGCCATTGATGACCCCGTCAATAATGACATGAGCCACATGAATACCTTGCGGTCCAAACTCTCTTGCCAAGGATTGGGATAACATTCTTAAGGCGCCTTTACCAGAAGCAAAGGCAGAGAAACCTGCTTTTCCTCTAATCGAACCTGATGCTCCTGTAAAAAGAAGTGATTGACGCCTTGCAACCTCTGACTGTTCAAGCATTAAACGAATGATTGCTTGTGAAGTCAAAAACCCTCCTAAACAGAGCACCTCCCACATTTCAGTGAATGTCTCTGCTGTCACGTCCAAAAATTTTTGTGGAAGATTATTGCCAGCATTGTATACGGCTAATTCTAAAGGGAGTTGACTATCTCTAATGATATTGATCATACCCTCTACTTGCTTGATCTCCGTCACGTCAGTGACTATGGGAACTGCATTTCCGTTTTGGTTAGTAATTGAAGAGCAAACTGCGTCAACTTTTTCTTTGGTCCTGCCACAAACAAACACTTGCATTTCTTCTTTGGCAAAACGTCTACAAAGAGCTGCCCCTAGTCCTTGTTCAGGCCCAACACCTATAACTAAAGCTGAGGTTTGAGAAGACATATTGAATTAATTAAAAGTATTAATTTGCATCATTGATCATTTCATCAACCAATTCTTCAACAATGAACAACGGTGGCTCTCCATGGTCAAGGACAGCTGAATGGAAATCTCTGATATCAAAAGAATCGCCCATTTGGTCTTTTGCTCTTTCCCTTAAATCCAGGATCTTGATCATTCCGACTTTATAACTACACGCCTGTCCAGGCCACACAATATATCTTTCGATTTCTGAAACCACTTCTGCATCCGACATGCCTGTGGTTTTCTTCATATAATCCATGGCCTCTTCTCGGGTCCATCGTTTGTAATGAAGGCCAGTATCGACAACCAAACGAACTGATCTAAATAGCTCGCTTTGCAAAACCCCCAACTCATCAAATAATGTTTTAGCCATACCGAGCTCAACAGAAAGTCTTTCAGAATAGAGTGCCCAACCTTCACCAAAAGCTGAAGTGTAATAACCAAAGCGTCGATATAAGGTCAGATCTTCATTTTCTAGATTGAGTGCATTTTGTAAATGATGACCTGGAATCGCTTCATGAAAAGCAAGGGCTCGCATACTGTATGTAGGCGTTTGCTTGATGTCATAAAGATTTGCATAAAATACGCCCGGTCTACTTCCATCGAGTGCTGGAGACATATAGTAGCCACCAGCCTCATTCTGCTCTGAATATTCAGGTACTGCCCTAACTTCAACCTTAGAGGCCGGCATTCTATGAAATGAATCAGCAGCTGCCATCCAAGTCTCTTCAACAATATCGCTATAATCTTTAATCACAATAGTCTTTCGATCAGGAGTATCGGCATATAGGAATTGAGGATCTTCATTGAGTTGATTCATCATTTCACCGACGTTGAGATTATCGCCGTAACCTAGTTCTGATAAAATTTCCTGCATTCTTTTTG
>CAZLQT010000013.1:0-22261 GCA_964561815.1 uncultured Woeseia sp. | reverse complement strand
ATCACAAAAAATTGAAAGAACAGTACCTCCGGCTGGACTATGGCCTGTCATCGCTGCAACGAATGGAATTGGGCTTTTGGAAATTTTTGCCATTAACCCCCAAAATGCTTTAAAAAAAATATCTATTTCTTCCCTAGAAAGGGTTAATAACGTTTTAACATCCAAGCCCGCAGTAAATATGCCATCCATTCCACTAAGCATTAGTGCTTTTGCGCCTTGTTCTGTGCTCTCATCAATTGCCTTGTGAATGTCCTCGAGTAGTTCCAGATTTAATGCGTTGACCGGCTTTCTACACATCTGTATTTCTATTATTCCGTCTCTATCGCTGGTTTTTACTAAACCGCTCATTATTTTCTCCTTAATTGGTAATTATTTGGCAATCAAATAAAGTTCTTCGCCCTCTTTAATCATCCCCATTTCTGTTCTGGCTTTCTCTTCAAGCGCTCCTTTTCCCTCCTTTAAGTCTTTGATCTCCTGCTCTAATTCCCTATTTATTATCATCATCTCCTGGTTTTCTTGTTGCTGAGTATTAATCATCTGATTCAATTCTTCAGTTCGTTTTTTGCCATCCTCCTTAAGCCAGATATCGATTTGCAATAAAATAAAAACAATAATCAAAATAACAGTCAATACTCTCATGAACCTATAAATCAATTACCGGTTTAAATGCTTCCGTACCTAAGAAGTTTGAACTTTCCCCTAGGATAGATTCGATTCTTAGTAACTGGTTATATTTTTCTACACGGTCTGAACGACACAGTGAACCAGTTTTAATCTGAGAGATATCCTTATGGATTGAAAGATCAGCGATTGTGCTATCACTTGTCTCACCTGAGCGATGAGAAATTACAGTGGTGTAGTTATTTGATACTGCAAGCTCAATCGCAGCAGAAGTTTCTGTAAGTGTACCGATCTGATTGGGCTTAATTAACACTGAATTAGCAACCTGGGTATCAATTCCTTTTTGAAGTATTGCTGGATTAGTTACAAACAAGTCATCGCCGACAAGCTGGCACGAATCACCTAGTCTATTTGTAAGTTCTTTCCATCCATCCCAGTCGTTCTCAGCCAGACCATCCTCAATAGATATGATTGGATAATTAGCAACTAAGTCTTGCAGATAATCAATAAATTGGTTTGCATCAAATGCTTTATCTTCTGAAAGCAAATGATATTTATGACCTTTGTAAAATTCACTGCTGGCTACATCTAAACCTAGATAAACATCCTTACCTGCGGTCAGACCCACCTTTTCAATTGCTTCAAGGATTGTTTCTAATGCAGCCTGATTGCTAGGCAGATTAGGAGCAAATCCACCCTCATCACCAACAGCAGTACTCAAGCCCTTCGATTGAAGGACAGATTTTAGTGCATGAAATATTTCAACACCTGCCCTTAAGGCATCACTAAACAGATCAAACCTCACAGGAAGAATCATAAATTCTTGTATATCAATATTATTATTTGCGTGTTCACCGCCATTAAGTATATTCATCATTGGCACGGGAAAAGTATAGTTTCCGTCTGCAAAATGCTGGAACAATTCGTTATTACTATATGCAGCTGCAGCATGTGCTGATGCGAGAGAGACTGCCAAAATTGCGTTCGCTCCAAGTCTCGACTTATTTTCAGTTCCATCAAGCTCGATCATTAAGTGGTCAATCATCTTCTGATCTTCAATAGACTGCCCTATAAGAGCACTTTGTATCTCAGTGTTAATATTTTTAACTGCTTGCTGAACCCCTTTTCCTAGGTATTTATCTTGATCTCCATCTCTTAGTTCTACAGCCTCCCTTGAGCCTGTCGATGCTCCAGATGGAACCGAGGCTCTACCTAAGGCTCCATTCTCAAGCTCAACAGTAGCTTCAACTGTTGGGTTTCCCCTAGAGTCTAATATTTGGACAGAGCGAATTGAGGTGATCTTTCCCATTGATAAATTTATTGTCTATGCAGTTGTTATGTTTTAACTAAGTTATCAATTTTTACTAACTTTTCCATTAAAGGCTTAAGTTCATCTAATGGTAAAGAGTTTGGCCCATCACTTAGAGCCTTTTCAGGATCAGGGTGAGTTTCTATAAAAATCCCTGCTATACCGACTGCGCTAGCAGCTCTCGCTAAGGGGTTTATATATTCTCTTTGTCCATCCGATGAAGTGCCTTTGCCACCTGGTAGTTGAAGTGAATGTGTAGCATCAAAAATAACTGGGCATTGTGTTTCCTTCATGATGACCAGAGATCTCATATCTGAAACTAAATTGTTATAACCGAAGCTATAACCTCTCTCACAAACTAATATGTTCTCATTACCCTCTGACTTGGCCTTTTTCACGACATTTTCCATATCCCAAGGAGATAAAAATTGCCCCTTCTTTATATTTACTGGAATATTCTGTGCCGCAACTTTTAAAATAAAGTTCGTTTGTCGACATAAAAAGGCAGGTGTCTGAAGGATATCAACAACTGATGAAACTTCATCCAATGGGGTGTCTTCATGAACATCAGTTAAAACTGGAACGCCTATTTTTTCTTTTACGCTTTGGAGGACTCTCAAACCTTCTTCTATACCGGGACCTCGATAACTCTCTATCGAGGTTCTATTTGCCTTATCAAAAGATGATTTAAACACATACGGTATTTCTAGATTTTCTGAAATCTCTTTGATATGTCCAGCCACGTCATGAGCTAATGTTTCATTCTCAATCACACAAGTCCCTGCAATGAGAAGCAAAGGCGACTCATTTGAAACTTCTATATTTCCAATCTTAACAGCCATAAATCTATTATTTTTCTGAATATTCTACAGCAGCCTGAACAAAAGATTGAAATAAAGGATGTCCTGTAAGCGGAGAAGAGGTAAATTCAGGGTGAAATTGACAACCAATAAACCATGGATGATCTTTGATTTCGATCATTTCAGCAAGACCATCTTTAGAAAATCCTGAAAAAACAAGCTCCTTTTCTTCCAACTGTTCCCGATAATTGCTGTTAAATTCATATCGATGTCTATGTCGTTCAAAAACTGAATCTTTGGCGTAAACTGATCTGGCCAATGTTCCCTTTTGCAGCTGACACTCTTGAGCACCCAATCTCATTGTGCCTCCTAAATCAGAATCCTCATCTCTATTCTCTAATGAACCGTCACCGTTTAGCCATTCCGTTATTAAGGCTATAACAGGAGCATCTGTTTTTGGATTAAACTCAGTGCTGTTTGCATCCTTTAGACCTAAAACATTTCTTGTGTATTCAATTACAGCAGCTTGCATTCCTAAGCAAATTCCCAAAAAAGGAACCCTATTTAATCTTGCATATTCTATTGATTGAATCATACCTTCAATGCCCCTGTCTCCAAAACCCCCGGGTATTAATATCGCGTCTAACTGTTCTAATCCCTTGGTTCCTTCTTTTTGAATTTCTTCAGATTCAACATAAACAATTTCAACCTCAGAAGAAGCTTTAAATCCCGCATGTCTCAAGGCCTCACTTAATGAAATATAGGAATCTTTGAAATCAACATATTTACCAACCATTCCAATCTTTATTTTAGTTCTTGAATTTCTCTTTGCTTCCATTATGTTTTGCCAATCAGATAAATCAGCTTCAGGAGCATTTAATTTGAGTTTTTCTATAATAATGTCATCCAGACCTTGCTCTTTCAAAATAAGAGGAATTTGATAGATATCTTCTGCATCATGGGCTGATATTACAGCCTCCTTATTAACATTGGTAAATAAAGCAATCTTTTCATAATGCTCCTCTGGTAATGGTAATTCTGAGCGGCAGACCAAAGCATCAGGCTGGATACCAATTGCCCTCAATTCCCTAACCGAGTGCTGTGTTGGTTTTGTTTTTATTTCATCTGAAGCTCTTATATATGGAACTAATGTTAAATGCACATAGGCAACCTCATAATCATTTTTTTCTATTCCCATCTGTCTTATCGCTTCTACAAAAGGCAATGATTCTATGTCTCCTACCGTTCCCCCTATTTCAACTATCGTCACATCATAACCTTTAGAGCCGTCTTTTATACTGTTCTTGATTTCATCGGTAACATGAGGAATGACTTGAACTGTGGCACCGAGATAGTCACCCCTTCTCTCTTTCGCAATGACATTTTCATATACTTTGCCGGCAGTAAAATTACTGTGTTTACTTGTAACAGTATTTACAAATCTCTCATAGTGACCTAAATCAAGATCAGTCTCTGTCCCATCCTCTGTGACAAAAACTTCTCCATGTTGATAAGGGCTCATTGTTCCTGGGTCAACATTGAGATAAGGGTCAAGCTTCATCATGCCGACCTTAAGGCCCCTGGCTTCTAATATTGCTCCTAAAGAAGCAGATGTAACTCCCTTACCAAGAGCTGACACCACACCGCCAGTTACAAAAATTAAACTAGACATACCCGGATTTTTTACCTTTCCTGTTCATATTAAATAATGTGGGAGTTTCTACAAAACATCGGGAAATGTAAAACTGCTATCCCGGTATTTCAAGTTATCAGATTATGGCCTATCTAACAATCATGAATTATGAATGATATCGATGTCTCTATCCCAAGAAATAAGAAACCCGTCCTCTTGTTCTTTTGCTTTATAGTCCTGATTGAACCAAAGATCCCCCACAGATATGAGCTCATCATCAAGATAGACCAATGGAATCTGATCCCTTACCCATGGAAGGACATTATTTTCTTGGAAAAGGTTTTTTAAAGATTTTGTAATTTTATGACCTGAAGGTTTAATTTGCTCACCGCCTTTGCGATATTTTATTTCTAAGCTTTTAGGGCATTTATTTAATGCTATTCCTTCACCTTTTATAAATTTAGCTTGTATTGAACCCCTCTCCCCTCCTAATTTAATAGTCTCATCAATAACCCATTTCATTTTAATAGGTTTTTTTTCATGCTGTTCAAAATCAGGATTAAAGAAATAAAGTGTATTCTTGTACCTCCTAATCGAGTATCCATTCCAAGTAACTATAGGAGAATCTGATTTAGCCTTTAAAAGCGTCTCTATTCCTTTTTCTAAAATTTTTAAACTAGGTACTCCCATGTTGTTCTTAAGGATCATGAATCTAAAAATGTTGTTAATTCTCAGGCTAGATTTATTCGATAAGATTCCCATATCTAGAACGTTCAACTTTTCAATTTCACCAATATCTTCTTTAGCTAGTTCGTGAAGAAGTTTCTGATTACTTTCAGCCAAAAAAGAAAGTCTGGTAATGGCTCTTTGGGCTTTAGGCCATCTCTTCTTAATTGAAGGAATAATATTATTTCTCAAATAATTTCTATCAAAATCAATATTTTTGTTACTCGGATCTTCAATCCATTTAATATTGTTTAATTTTGCATATTGCTCTATAGACTCTCTTGGAACATTGATCAAAGGTCGACAAAGTAAACCCTTCCCAAACTTGGTGTTCTGTCTTATCGATCTTAATCCATCAAGTCCCGTCCCCCTAAAAATTCTATAGAGAATAGTTTCTATCTGATCATCAAGGTGATGCGCAGTTAAAAGACACTCATTATCTAGGATAATCTCTTTAAATTTCATATATCTTTGGTCTCTCGCCTCAGCTTCAAGACCAAAGCCTTGTTGCTTGGGGTTGATCGACTTTATAATTAAAGGCAATTTATATTTCTTACAAGCATCAGTAACAAAATCTACCCATTCTTTAGAGTTCTCGTTTAAATTGTGATTAATATGAATTGCCTTAACTTCATCAGAAGATCTCTTGGCTTTTGATATCAGATGCAAAAGAACCATTGAATCTAAGCCTCCACTCAATGCTATGATAAATCTAGTTACTCCCAATGAAGCAATTTCATTAGTTATTAACTCATCTAAATTCTCGTTAAAATCCATAAGAACTAGATTTCGTTGAATTGACCAATGGCCTTAAATCTTTTTCTTCTTTCCAAGAGAAGATCATCAATATTTTTATTCTTTAGAGTGGCCAAAGATTCTATTAGATGATCTTTTATCTGTATGAATGTTTCTTTAGGATTTTTATGGAAACCACCAAGAGGTTCTTCAATAATAATATCCACAAGCCCTAACTGTCTTAATCTTAACGGTGAAATACCCATTGCATCTGCAGCAGCTTCGGTCTCATCTGGATTTCTCCATAATATTGTGGAGCAGGCTTCAGGGGAAATAACTGAGTATATAGCATATTGAAGCATAATTAATTCATCACCCATACCAATGGCTAGCGCTCCGCCCGAACCTCCTTCTCCAATCACTAGATTTATAATCGGCACCCTCAAGGAGGCTAAAGTAAACAAATTTCTAGCTATAGCTTCACTCTGTCCCCGCTCTTCAGCACCAATTCCTGGATATGCACCGGGTGTGTCTATGATAGTGATTATTGGGATTGAAAATTTTTCAGCTAATTTCATAATTCTCATTGCTTTCCTGTAACCCTCAGGTTTAGGCATACCAAAATTCCTATGCATTTTCTCTTTAGTGCTTACTCCTTTTTCCTGAGCAATAAACATTACAGGTAAATCTCTAACTTTACCTATACCAGCAATAATCGAAGAATCATCCGCGTACATTCTGTCTCCATGTAATTCTTGAAAATCTTGTGAAATGGATTTAATAACCTCTAATGACTTTGGTCGCAATGGATGCCTAGCAAGTTGTGCTATCTGCCATTCAGTTAAGTTATTAAATATTTTTTTTGTAAGTTCTTCGCATTTTTGCTCTAACCGTTTTATCTCTTCGTCAATTTCGACGTCAACATGTTCTTCAGACAGATTATGTCTAAGGTCATCAATCTGCTTTTGTAGCTCTACAATTGGTTTCTCAAAATCAAGGAAATCCATAATCACTCTTATCTTAAGTATCTATTGATTAAATTATTCTATAAGTAGAGTTAAAAAGCTAATTGGCTATTAGAGTTCAATGACTAATAAACTGGAAATTATGAGAACCTAATTCAGCTGTAAGGTCAGCTCTCAATTCTTTAGTTGGGCTCACAGTCCACTCTTCTCCTAATTTTAGCTTGGTAAAATTAATATCAGTTTCATAATTTAGTTGAATCGTACAACTACCAGGAGTGTGCATCTGTAAGATTTTTTGTAATCGCTCAGGATCAAATTTTGAATCACACTTGATAAGAAGAGTTTTAGCTTTCTTATTGATGATTGAATCAATTGTTACCGCATCTTCAACAACAAATTGCCATAAATCAGCAAATGAATCGAATCTCAATCTGCCTTTAAGAAACAATAAAGAATTATTATTTAATAGATCTCTAAAATTATCTCTTCTTTCACCAAAAATGATGCCTTCCAAGATTGCCGAACCATCATCTATCTTAAAGGTATAATTGTTCCCCCTTCTTTTTAAATTTGTTATCAGGCCTGCGACTTGAATCATTGATTCTTTATCGCTATACCCGTTGCCATTTTTTTGAGAATCCATCATTTTCTTTAATGTCGCTAAATTAGATTTTGTTAAGTGTTTACAATCTTCTCGATATGCATCAAAGGGGTGACCGCTGAAATAGAAACCAAGACTTGTAAATTCGTTTTTTAATAACTGACTCAATACCCACTCTTTTGATCTATTGAGCGTAGGCAATGATTCCTGAATATTCTCATCAGAATAGAATAGATTGTTTTGTCCCGTTTCTTTTTCAAGCGAAAGACGATTTGAGTAATTTAAAGCCATCTCTATGGATTGATATAGAGTTGCTCTTGTCTCTCCAAAGCAGTCGAAAGCGCCGCTTGTTATTAGTGCTTCAATTGTTCTTTTGGAAATTTTTTCTGACGATAACCTTGAGCAAAAATCAAAAATATTTTGGTATTTACCATTCTCCTGTCTTTCCCTGCTAATCGCTTCAGAAATTGATTCACCTAAACCTTTAATTGCACCCAATGCGTATCTAATCTGTTTCTCACTCTCAACAAAAAATTCATATCTTGAATGATTAACACACGGCCCCTTTATCTTTATTTCAAATGACTCACAATCTTCCTTAAAAACGATTAACTTATCAGTATTATCTATATCAGCAGTCATGGATGCTGCAAAAAATTCAGTCCTATAATGAGTTTTTAACCATGCAGTTTGATAGGCAATCATAGCGTAAGAGACTGAATGAGATTTATTAAACCCGTAACCAGCGAACTTCTCTATCAAATCAAAAATTCTTTTTGCGGTGGGCTCTTTAACATTATTTTCAATGGCTCCCTGAATAAAAATATCTTTTTGTTTAGTCATTTCTTCAGGAATCTTTTTACCCATAGCCTTTCTTAAGATATCCGCACTACCTTGCGTGTAGTTCGCTAATTTTTGAGCAATTTGCATTACCTGCTCTTGATAAACTATAACTCCATATGTAGGTTTGAGTATGGTTTCCAAAGTTGGATGCAAATAGTCGATTATTTTTGTTTTGCCCCCTTTTTTTCGCTCAATATAGTCATCGACCATTCCTGATTGTAAAGGCCCAGGTCGAAATAAAGCTACAAGTGCTACAACGTCATCAAACCGACTGGGTTGCATTCTTTTGATCAAATCTCTCATTCCAGTTGATTCCAGTTGAAAGACACCAACAGTTCTCGCCGAAGAAAGAAGTTTATAGGTTTCATTATCCTCCAAAGAGATATCTTTGATATTTAACTTTTGAAATTTACCTTTGGTCTTCTTGATGTTATATGCATTGATTATATCTACACTCTTTTGTATGACTGTTAGAGTTTTCAGACCAAGAAAATCAAACTTAATCAAACCAATAGATTCTGCATCGTCCTTATCAAATTGAGTGACAGTTCCAACCTCGTCATCTAGTTTATATAAAGGCATGAAGTTTGAAAGTTCTGAGGGAGCTATAACCACCCCACCAGCATGCGTTCCAGCATTTCTAACAAGCCCTTCAAGTTTTAAAGACAAATTTAAAATAGCTTCTACATCCTCCTCCTCTTCATACCTTTCAGCTAATTCCGAAGATTTTTTCAAAGCATCGTTTATTGTTATCCCTATTTCAAAAGGTACTAGTTTTGCAATCTGATCTACCACAGGATATGGGTAGCCAAGTATCCGTCCTACATCTCGAATGACTGCTTTAGCAGAAAGTGTTCCATAAGTGATAATTTGAGAGACCATATTTCTTCCGTACTTGCTAGAAACATAGTCGATAACTGCATCCCTTCCGTTAACGCAAAAATCAATATCAAAATCTGGCATCGATATACGCTCTGGGTTTAGGAACCTTTCAAAGATTAAGTCGTGCTCAATTGGGTCAATATCAGTTATACCCAAGCAATAAGCCACTAAAGACCCTGGTCCGGATCCGCGTCCTGGTCCAACAGGAATATTTTGCTCTCTGGACCACTTCACAAAATCTGCAACAATAAGAAAGTAGCCAGCAAACCCTGTTCTTTTGATAATCTCCAATTCTTCATTCAATCTAGTTTCATAAATTGAGCGATTAAAGCCATCTTTATAATCTAATGCATCTAGCCCTTCTATAGCTTGCTGAGTTAAATATTCATCTATGGAATAATTTTCAGGTGTTGTGAATTCTGGAAGGACATGGTCTATATTTTCGAAACCAAAATTACATTTCTTTGCAATTTCGACAGAATTATTAACTGCCTCAGGAAGATCTCTGAAAAGCTCCTTCATTTCTTCTTGAGTCTTGAAATATTGTTGATCTGTATAGTCACGATGTCTGTTTTGATCTTCAAGGACTCTCCCTTGATCAATGCAAGCCCTTGCCTCTAGAGAAATATAATCATCGTCAGATAAAAATTTTGGATTATTTAAGGCAACCAATGGGACATCATACTTTGTAGACAAGGAGACAATCCGATTGATGTCCTCTTCTTGACCAGATAATCCCAACCTCTGAATTCCAAGAAAGAAGTTATCTCCGAATAGTCCAGATAATTGCTGTATATCAACATTAACCTTCTCTTGGTCTTGTGCTGAGTGAATTTGGTGGACTAATCCATCCTTATATGCAGAAATAGCAATTAAACCTTCAGAAAACCCGGTCAACCAATCGATATTTATGGACGGTTGATCATTTTTAAAACCTTCGATATATGATTTTGTAATTAGATGACAAAGATTTTTATAGCCTTTTTCACTCTTACATAAAAGAATTAATTTTCTCAGATTATTTTGATGTTTAGTTTCCACAGAAACGATCGAGCCAATAACTAACTTAATCCCTCTTTTTTGAGTCTCTTTGTATACCTTGTAGGCAGAAAAAAGGTTATTGTGATCAGTAACACCAACCGCCGGCATATTATACTCATCACATAAATCGATTAGATTCTCAATTCTCACAACACTCTGACCTAGAGAATACTGGGTATTAACATCCAAATGAACAAAATCAGAATTATCTATAGTCTCATTTTTCATACAATTCTGATTTAAAAGTTAATCGATGATACGGTGTGGGTCCAAATTTTTGAATCGCAAAAATATGTTCTTTTGTTGGGTATCCTTTGTTCTTTTTGAAACCGTATTGAGGGTAAAGTCTATCTATTTCATTCATATATTTATCTCGTGTCACTTTAGCAATTATAGACGCTGCAGAGATACATGGAAATAACTTATCCCCACCTATTATAGGCTCATATTTGATTCTTTGTCCCAACAGATTTTTTGGAACATGAGGGCCATCAATATAACCCCTGACAAAATCTGATTTGAGCATTGATATTGAATTTTCCATTGCTTCCAAAGAAGCATTGAGTATATTCAAATCATCAATTTTCTTATTGTCCAAAGAAGCCACTGAACATTCAAAAGAATCTTCAGTAATCAACTTAAATAGATCTTCCCGTTTCTTTATAGTTAGTAATTTAGAATCTCTTAGGCCTTCTATTATTTGGTTTTCTTCCATAACAACTGCCGAGGCATATACGGGGCCAGCTAAACAACCTCTTCCAACTTCATCTACACCAACAATAAGAGCCATATGATCTATCTTTTATTAGTTAGGCAACTATATCCTCTATTGCTTGAGCTGATTTAAGGGCTGAATTTTTCTTGAGTGAATCATGTAGCTCTCTTAAATCTTTGATAATTTGATCTGTTTCATCTTGATGAGATAATATTTCTAGAGCTTTAATCTTTATGTTCTCAGAAGTGACCTCATTCTGAATTAACTCTGGGAAAATTTCTCTACCCAATAATATATTAGGTAACGCTGCATATTGTGTTTTAACAATATTTAAAACTTTCAAAAAATAGAAAGAAAGAGTTGGCATTTTGTAGATAACTATTGTGGGCTTCTTAAAGATCGCAGATTCAAGTGTTGAAGTCCCAGACTTTGTAATTACCAAGTCAGAAGCAGGAATAGCTTTAGAGGCATCATCTAAGAAAATGTACTTTTCAAATTCATCTCGATGCTGCTTAATGAGTAAATCTTGTAATTCAGGGAATTGTGTTGGAACAATGAATTTGACAGTTCTTTGTCCTGAACTATATAACTCTTTTGATAGTTTCTTAGCTGCATCGAAGATGATACTAGCATGGTACTTTAGTTCATTTCTTCGACTTCCTGGCATCAAAGTGACAACAGTATCCTCTTCAATACCCAGGGATTTTTTAGCCAGGTGCTGGTTAATTTCTAAAGGTATTTTATCAGCCAGAGGGTGGCCAATATATTTCGCATTTACCCCGTTTTCACGGAGTATTTTTTCCTCAAAAGGAAAGAGGCAAAGCATAAGGTCTATTTTTTTAGAAAATGTTTTTACTCTGCTTTCCCTCCAAGCCCAAAAACTTGGAGAAACGACATGAACAGTCTTAATTCCTCTTTGTTTTAACTTTGATTCAATACTTAAATTAAACTCAGGATAATCAACTCCAATAAAAGCGTCAGGAGGTCGTTCTAGGATTTTTTTCATCACTTGTTTTCTGATCTTGAGTAATCTGGGAATATGTTTTAATACATTAACTATTCCCATGACAGATAAATCTTTAATACCGAACCAAGGTTCGCATCCTGCTTCTATCATTTTAGGGCCGGCAATCCCCTTAAATTCGTGATTAGGATTCCTTTTCCTTAACTCATGGATTATAGAAGATCCTATATTGTCCCCAGAAGACTCCCCCGCTAGAATGACAAAATAGGCCACAGTATGATTTAGTTTTTCCTGACAATCCCGCGGGTTGCCTGTTTAAGAAATTCAATAAATAATTTAATTTCACCTGAAATATCATCTATTTTTTCTATTTGACTAATAGCTTCTTCTAACCTAAGTTCTGACATATATAGCTTCTTATAAGCAGTCTTAATATTCCTTATCTGATCTGATGAGAAGTCTCTTCTTTTGAGTCCTTCAAGATTAATGCCCCTTGGTTCAGCAGGTTGTCCCATAACCACCACATAGGGTGGCAAATCTCTGGCAATCCCAGAATACATGCCTAGAAAACTATGGGCACCAATTTTGCAAAATTGATGCGCTCCTGAAAAACCTCCAAATATTACAAAATCACCTACAATTACATGACCCCCTAGAGTGGTGTTGTTTGCGAAAATAGTGTTATTACCTACTTGGCAATCATGAGCTATATGAACATATGCCATAATCCAATTATCATCGCCTAGACGAGTTGTTCCAACATCTTGGATAGTGCCTTTATTTATAGTCGTATACTCTCTTATTGAGTTACGATTACCTATTTCTACTGCAGTGTCCTCCCCATCATATTTCTTATCCTGAGGGTCATCCCCAATTGAGACAAAAGAATAAATATGGTTATCTGATCCTATATTGGTCCTACCCTTAATCACCACATGAGAGTCTATGACCGTTCCGGAACCTATAGAAACATCTGATTCGATAATAGAATAAGGTCCTACAACCACATTTTCAGCTAGGTCAGCAGTTTCTGAAACTACGGCTGTCTCATGAATCTGTGTCATCTTCATCCTCTGCTTTAATTTTAGAGATAAGGGATCTCAGTTTTGGTAAATTCCTAAAAATAGCAACGTTCTTTTGCCATAGAGAAGCTTCCTGGTGAGGAAACAAGCTGCTGGAATATACACCAGCTTTTTTTATCGATTTCATTACTGATGTTCTCGCTGTAATTGTAGTGCCGTCAGCTATTTCAATATGCCCAGTTATCCCAACTTGGCCACTGATTTTACAATGCTTACCAATGACAGTGCTTCCTGCTATTGCGGTATTTGCAACAATTGCAGTGTGCTCGCCTATAATTACGTTATGCCCAATCATAATGAGATTATCTAGTTTAACCCCATTGTGAATTTCAGTATTTGATATTGTTCCCCTATCGATAGTTGTGTTAGCCCCTATCTCAACATCATCACCTATAATTACGCTGCCTGTTTGAGGAACTTTAACCCAATTTAATTCTTCATCTTCTGAAAAACCAAAGCCATCTCCACCAATGACAGCTCCTGAATGAATAATTGCTCGCTTACCTATAGATGATTCATTTAGTATCATAACACCAGGATCTATCCAAGAATGAGAGTCTATAGAGCAGTTTGCGCTGACAACACTATTAGTTCCAACAAATACAGATTCCCCTAGCTCAGCACCTTTTCCAATATAAGCTCCTGGCTGAATTGAACAACTGGAAGGCACTTTTGCAGAATCTTCAATTACAGCTGTTGGATGACAGCCTTGTTCAAAATCTCTTGATTTCTCAAAATAAGAAGCGATTCTTGCAAAAATTAAATAAGGATCATCAGTTATCAATGCGGATGATTTACAATCTTCAAGATCCTTAGGTCTGAGTATTATTGCGCCAGCATTAGTTTCTTTGAGTAATGCTCTGTATTTATCATTCGCTAAGAAGGTTATCGAATTTTTATTAGCCTTATCAAGCCCAGCAACTTCAGTAATAATGATTGTTGGATCGCCCCTGAGTTCACAGCCAAACCTTGAGGCTAAATCTTCAAGATTAATTGAGCTTTCAGCCAAAATTTATCTCCTGCTGCAGATCAGAAACTAGATTAACCTCCTGACTTGCTATCTTGGAAATTCTTTTCCAGGACTTTGGCTATATCATTTGTAATATCTACTGAAGCTCCCTTATATAGAGTTCCACCATTCAGAAGGGTGTTCTGACTTAGTCTTCCTTCATTTATTATCAAATCGTAACCGTTGTCTCTCCCAAACTTATTGATTGCATTAATCATATCAACAAGGATCTTATTGGTTTCAATCTGAATCCTATTATTTCTGTCTTCTTGAAAAGAGGTTGCTAAATATTCAAGTTCCCTCTGATCAGAGGCAAGTTTCAAAGAAGCATTCTGTCTCTCATCATTGCTAAGTGCTAGATTGTCTTGAGTTAGCTTATCTCTAGACTCTGTAAAAGCAGATTCTTTTGCTTCAATATCTCGAACTCTCGGAGCAAATTCCTCTTCAATAGCTGATTGCATATCTTGAAATTGAGGAGACTCTTGAAGAAGTTTATTTACATCTACCACGCCTATCTTCACACTACCAAGGTCTTGTGCAAGAACGGGTTGGGCAATTATAAATAATGCCAATATTGAATATATATAGTTCTTTTTCATTTTCTCATCCTTATTTATTAAATAACTGAAACCATTGTCTAAAATGCACCACCAATTGTAAATTGGAATCTCTCTGTTTCATCACCCGGGTAAGTATCACTCCTAGGTTCATCGTTTAGAGGTATCGCATAACTGAATCTGAATAATCCAAGAGGCGCCAACCATTGTGCTGCTAAACCAACAGATCTTTTAAGATTGCCTGAATCAAATCCATAATCGATTGTGTTTCCTTCATAATCAAAAAAATCAATCTCACTCGTTGAAAAAACATTGCCAATATCAAAAAACAGACTAAACCTTGCTCTTGATGCCCAATCACCTGGAATAGGTATTATCACTTCCATTTGACTTGAAATTAGTAGGTTCCCCCCATAAGGGTTGCCAAAGTTATCCTTGGGACCTAATCGATGCTCTTTAAAGCCTCTAACTGTATCTGGTCCACCAGCAAAAAAGTTTTTATACGGCGGTACACCAACAGAATCTCCATAAGCATCATTAAAAGCAATATCTGCTTTCGCCATAAGAGTAAGCCTGTTCACTAGAGGAAACGGAATATTGAAGTACTGTTTATAACTGTAGTTAATACCATAATACTCGACATCACTACCAGGAATAGCTAGGTTAGCGATAAGTCTTTGAGACATTCCTGCATCCGCAAATAGATATCTGTTTCTTGAATCATAGATCCAACCTAAAATTATTTCAGCAGAATCAAACTTAGTTTTACAAAAATCAAAAAATTCCTGATCAAAACACTCGGCTTTACCATTGTTGGTCACCCATTGGAGTGCTTGATCAGCGCTATATTCACCAGCTAGTAATTCTGAGCTTTGCAATGAGCCACCGTAAATAAATCTTTGAAATTCACTTAACGGGTAAGAGTATTCCAATCCAGCGGAATAAGTTTTGGTTGAGAAATCAGAAGAAGCAGAAGTGAATTGATCAAAAGAGGAAAGTGAAAATCTTAGTGTTCTTGAGATTTCATCAATACCAGTATAAGCACTGGTGGTAGAAACACTGTATAAGTCTCTAAACCTGCTTGAATTTAAATCAACTGACACGCGATTGCCTGTGCCAAAAAAGTTGGTATGAACAAAATTTCCGTTTAACATTAATTTTTGATAGCCCGAATACCCAACACCTCCTCCAAATTGTCCAGGTAGCCCTTCTTTAATCTTAAACTCTGCATCAATAAGGTCGCTTGTCCCTGCTACAGGTATGGTGTCAAATTCAACTTCTTCAATGAATGGCAATCTCTGAAGCCTTATTTTTGATCGCTCTAATCTGCTTTTTGAGTAATAACCGCCTTCTAACTGCCTTAACTCTCTCCGAAGAGTATTATCATTGATTGAAGTTGTGTCTGTGAAACTGACCCGCCTAACATAGACTCTACTTTTTGGTTGGATGTAAAAAACAACCTTTACTTCTTTATTGTCTCTATCAAGTTCAGGAATTGCTTCAACCTCAGCAAAAGAATACCCTTCTTCGCCGAGCTCATATTCAATCAATTCCGATATTGATGTTAATAAACCTTGAGAAAATATCTGTCCTGGTTGAGCAAAGACTAGGTTCTCTATGCGCTCTCTTGGAATGACAAATTCTCCTGTCAATTTAACATCAGAGAGAGTATAGACTTCGCCCTCAGAAATATTGATAGTGACAAAAATCCCGGTTTTATCTTGAGAAATGGCAACTTGGGCTGAATCAATCGAAAAATTTGCATATCCTTGGTCTTGGTAGAAGCTCTCTATGTTTTCGAGATCACCTTGAAGATCCTCTCTTGAATATCGATCATCTTGATTAATGAAAGATAACCAATTTGGCATCTGCAACGTGAGTCTTTCTAAAAGATCTTCATCTGAAAAAATAGAATTACCAACAATATTTATCTGCCTAATTTGTGCTCTATCTCCTTCATTTACATCAACCCTGACTGAAACAGAGTTGCCCGGTAAATCTTCTACAGTGGTTTTAATCTTTGCGCTGTATTTTCCGAAACTAAAATATTGATCAATAAGAGATCTCTCAATTTCATCCAAAATTGAAGGGTCATAGTTACGACCAATCTTAAAACCTATATTATTCAGAGACTCTTCTAGGTCTTCAGTTTTTATGTCCTTATTACCCTCAAATGTAATAGAAGCTATTGATGGTCTTTCGAGGACTGAAATAATGAGGGTGCCTGAGTCATCTTTTCTAAATTCAATATTCTTAAAGAAGCCACTCGAGTAAACAGAACGTATGGATTCTTTGATTCTGATATCATCAAGCTCATCGCCAATATTGACTGGGAGATAATTAAGTAAAGCACCTTCCGAGATTTTTTGCAGACCCTCAATCCTAATATCTTTAACAATAAATAACTCTTCAGCTTCTACAAATGTAAAAGATAGAAGTGCCATCAATACGATTAGGATCTTGGTTTTCATTGTTACCTAGTGTTTGATTAATTAAATATTCTTACCAGATCATTGTACAGCGCAAAAACCATAAGGAATAATAATGCGCCTACACCAATTTGTTGGAAAGCTAGTTGAATATTTTCTGGCAATGGTCTTCTTATTAATTTTTCAATTAAAACAAAAAGGATTTGGCCTCCATCTAGGACAGGAATCGGAAGCAGATTTAGTATTCCTAAGCTAATACTGATTATTGCCATGAAAGACAAAGTGGCTATTAAACCCCTTTTTGCCACAGTACCGGCATCTTTTGCAATACCGACTGGACCACTTAAGTTTTTGCCAGAAATCTGTCCTGTAACCATTTTGCCAAACATATTCAGAGTTAAAACTATCATCTGATTAGTCTGATCAAATGCCATGGTGACATTTTCTGGAAATGAATATTTTTGAACAGCTAGATATTGACTAATCTTCTCTTGATCTATAGTTGTCTGAAGACCAATAAAACCTTTTGTTGGATCATCTTCTTTAAGTCCTAAATCTACTTGTGTGATATAGGTTTGATTATTTCGTTCTAATTCAAGATCAATCCTCTCTCCAGGTCTAGAAACTATTAGTTCAGCAAACTGATCCAAGTTCTCAATTTCAATATCGTTTATCTTGATGAGAATATCGTTAGGCTCAACTCCAGAAAAGCTTGCCGGACTTCCTTCTACAACAGAAACAACAACAGGACTGATTTTAGGCTGAAAAGGCTTAAAGCCTAAACCTGGGAATAATGCATTGGGGGCAGTTAATTCTTTAGTTCTGCCCTGAACATCAAGAATGATCTCTTTTTTCTGGTTAGATTCATCAATAAGAGAGATTTCAATTCTTTCATCATTAAGAACTTCGCCAATCATTGATATCAAAGAACCTTGCCATGTATCTACAGCCCTATTACCGACGCTTAGTATACGATCCCCACTACGAATATTGTTTTCCCATGCAATAGAGCGATTATCAACTTCTCCAATTATTGGCACTTGGCCAGGTATCCCAGAGGTGAACATAAGAATATAGGCAACAATGGCGAATAGGAAGTTAGCAAAAGGTCCTGCAAAAAGAATAAAAATCCTTTTGGTTGCTGATTGAGTATTAAAGGCTCTATGCTTTTCTTCCTCAGGTACATCTTCACTTCTCTCATCTAAAAGTTGAACATAGCCTCCTAGAGGAATAGCAGATAAGCAATACTCAGTTTGATCATCGCCCCCTCTTCTACTCATTAGCACTTTTCCAAAACCAATGGAATATCTCAAAACTTTAACATTACAAAGTTTTGCTGCTATAAAATGTCCATATTCATGAATTGCAACAAGAATTCCAACCAAGACTATGAACGCGATTATTGAAAATAAAAAATCCATTTTCTAATTGTCTTTAAAGATTATGAAGGAATTATAAAGATTGAGAACTGTATTAAAAGCAATAAACAAAGAAATTACTTTAGAACCCATCCAAAATCGAAGCCTGAATAAGAAACCAGTAGTGCTGAAAAAGAATAAAATGGTAAAACAGCTATAACGCCATCAAGCAGATCGATAAACCCGCCGTGCCCTGGAATAAGATTACTGGATTGCTTCATTTCTCTGTTTCTCTTTAAAAGACTAAAGCTAATATCGCCAACAAATGAGATCAAAGTCACAATCATTCCAAAAAATATAAATTCAAGGAAATTTAAACCATAAATATAAGCAATTGTTGAGACAATTAAAGGTGTTGCTAATAATGCAGAGACTAAACCTTCTAGGGTTTTACCTGGACTAATCTTAGGTAGAATCTTTGTCTTACCTAATAATTTACCTCCAAAATAAGCTGAGGTATCAGCTATCGCGACAGTGGCCACAATAATTAATACGTATAGAGGGGATGATAAAACAATAAACAATGAATGGAGCGCTGGTATCAATATTAATGAGCCAAGAACAGAAACTCCTAGATCGCTCAATTCTAGAGAATCATGCCTAAAGAGCCAAATAGCAATAAGGCACCATGAAATACAATAAAAGGAAAAGAGATATATTGAAGAATTATATCCATAATCTAGAAATGCAATTGACTGCGTTAGAACTAAAGGAATAATTAAACTTAGAAAAGCAAAAACACAAACAAAAATTATTCTATTTCTCTTATGTTCAATTAAGAATAAGAATTCCCATAAAATGATTACAAAAACCAGGTCAGCTGCGGCTATGCCTATATAGGAAGCATCGTAAATTAAAAAACTAAATATTGTTATTAGTAGGGCTGCTGAAATTAGTCTTTTATTTAATTCAGACACTTAGGCTTTTTTTAGATCAAAGTCTTCAACTTTTCCAAAACGTCTTTCCGAATTTGAATAATTCTGAAGTATCTCGATAAACTCTTGTTCTTCGAAGTTAGGCCATAAGGTTTCTGTAAAATGAATTTCTGAATAAGCAGACTCCCATAGCATAAAATTACTTAGTCTAGTCTCACCAGAGGTTCTAATAATTAAATCTAGTTTCGGTAATTGATCAAAAGATAAGTATTCTGAGAATTTTGTCTCGTCAATCTCACTTTCCTCTATCTTCCCATGTTTGACATCATCAATAAGAAGCTTAATTGCTCGAATAATATCCTGTTGAGCCCCGTAACCAATAGCTAAGGTTAATTTCAATCCTTTATTCTCAGAAGTAATTGCCTCCATCTGACTTAATTTTCTTTGCAGCACTTCTGGTAATAAAGAGCTGTCTCCAACTTGTTTAAAGCTAACCTGATTATCAATCAATAACCCTGTATATTTTTCTATTGATCTCTCAAATAGCTTCATTAAGCCATTAACTTCACTCACTGGTCTTGACCAATTTTCAGAACTAAATGTATATAGAGTAAGTGCTTCAATCTCTAAACGCACAGATGTCTCGACCAGCTCTCTAACTTTAAGAACTCCAGCTTCATGACCAAAAATCCTTCTCTTACCTCTCAATTTGGCCCATCTACCATTACCATCCATTATTATTCCTAAGTGTTTGGGTAAATTAGGAATTAAAGGATATTTCTTTTCTCCCTTAGAAGCGTTCATATCTTATATAGTCATTAATTCTTTCTGCTTCTCACCACCAACAGATTCTATATTTTCTATCATTTGGTCTGTAATCTGCTGGATATCATTCTGGCCTTTATGAAAATCATCTTCTGAGATCATCTTCTCATTTAAAAAATCTTTTAAGTCCTGAATGGAATCACGTCTAATATTACGAACAGATACCTTAGCTTGCTCTTCCTCAGTTTTAACCTGTTTCGTTAATTCTATTCTTCTTTCCTCAGTTAAGGCGGGTAGAGGTATACGAATGATATTCCCGGAAGTAACCGGGTTCAGGCCAATATTTGCCTTAGCTATAGCTTGTTCAATTTCTGGAATAAATTTTTCTTCCCAAGGGGAAATAGATAATGTCTGTGAATCCTCTACTGAAATGTTTGATAGTTGCTTTAATGGGGTCTCGTTTCCATAATAATCCAGTGTAATGCTATCCAAAATATCTGGTGTCGCCCTACCGGTTCTGATTTTCGAAAGACTCGTCTTGAATGCACTTATAGATTTTTGCATCCTTTCCTTTGCTTCTTGATTAATTTCTTCGAGCATCCCTAGGATTATTCTATCAGCGTTCCTACGTTCTTGCCTTGGACAATTTGTAATAAAGCATTTTTTGACGAAATATCATACACTTGAACAGGTAATTTGTTTTCTTTGCACATAACGATTGAAGTTGTATCCATAACTTTTAGGCCCATTGATATAAAATCGTCATATGAAATCTTCTCAAAATGCTCAGCTTTCTTATTCAGCATAGGGTCTTCTGAGAATACACCATTAACTCTAGTAGCTTTAACCAACAAATCAGCCTCTATTTCTACGGCTCTTAAAGAAGCAGCTGAATCAGTTGTAAAATATGGATTACCAGTACCAGCAGCAAATATAGTCACTCTTCCTTTTTCAAGGTGTCTTATAGCTCTTCTCCTAATGTAGTCTTCACATACTTCGTTTACTTTTAAAGCGGACATAACTCTAGCAACAATATCTTCACGTTCTAAAGCATCTTGAATCGCTAAAGCATTTATTATTGTCCCAAGCATGCCCATGTGATCTCCTGTAACTCTATCTATTCCAGATTCTGCTAAGCCTTCTCCTCTAAAGATATTTCCAGCTCCGATTACAATCCCAACTTCGACTCCTTTATCGGTTATGGATTTGATTTCCTTTGCAAGATAAACAAGAACCTTTGGGTCTACTCCAAATTGCTGATCACCGAGTAGCGCTTCTCCACTCAGTTTTAATAAAATCCGCTTTATCTCTTTATTATTCAAATTAATAAATCACTTAAGAGCATCGACCTGAGCTTTTACCTCGTCTGCAAAATTTACTTGATCTAACTCTATTCCTTCCCCTACTTCATATCTAATAAAAGATTTTACACTTCCATCTTGTTCCTTAAGAAGGTTTCCAACAGTAATGTCAGGATTTTTAACGTACTCTTGTCCCATAAGAGTTAACTGGTCAAATTGTTTTTTTAGTTTCCCATCAACAATTTTCTCAATTATTTCTTCTGGTTTTCCCTCTTGTTCTACCTGAACTCTAAGAATTCTAGACTCCTCTTTAATAACTTCTTCCGGAATATCATTATTACTTATATATTCAGGCTTGGATGCTGCAACATGCATTGCTATATCTTTAGCTAATTCAGCTGAATCATCATGATCTAGTAAAACCAGCGATGCTATTTTAGAACCATGAATATATCTCCCTAATACTCCATCAAGATAAATCCTTTTGAATCTTCTGATAGTAATATTTTCCCCAAGCTTGGAAACAGCAAATTTTCTATATTCTTCTATACTCTCAAAATCATCTATTTCTTGCTTATCAAGCTGATCCATCTCATCTAGATCATTCTGTAAAATAAGAGAGGCTATTTTTTCTACGAATTCAGTAAATAAGTGGTCTTTAGCTGCAAAGTCTGTTTCACAATTAACTTCAAGGATTACCGCATGATCTTGATTTGATTCGATAACTACTAAGCCTTGTGCTGTAGTTCTTCCTGATTTGCTATCCGCCTTACTTTGTCCTTTTTCTTTAAGAATTGTTTTAGCCTTTTCAAAGTCCCCATCTGATTCAATAAGTGCTTTTTTGCAGTCCATCATCCCAGCATTAGTGGCCTCTCTTAACTTCTTTACATCAATGGCTTTTATACTCATAAGTCAGTCTGTTTTTGATTTTTTTGCAGGTTCCTCAGCTTTTGCTTCAGGTTCCTCAGCTTTTGCTTCAGGTTCCTCAGC
>CAZLQT010000012.1:0-22618 GCA_964561815.1 uncultured Woeseia sp. | reverse complement strand
GTCCGGCCCTGGGCACCAAGGATTTTGTCTTTTTTTGAATCCAAATCATTAAAAGCAATCGAAGAATGATAGAGATTAGGGGTTAAATGAATGGTTGCAAAGACAAGCCAAAAACCTAGCTTAAAATTGTATAAGTCAGAAGAGGGCTTAGAGAAGATCGTGTCCTGGTATGAAAGAGTAAAAGAAGAAATCACTGTCGATCATGAGTCTGAATATGTGGACACTCGGTTTGGAAAAACCCATGCCATTGTTGCCGGAAAAACCCATGAGAAATCACTAATACTTATTCCCGGTGTCGCTGGCTGTGCTCCGCTTTGGAGACATCAGATTAATGAACTCTCTAAACACTTTAAAATTTATGCTCTCGATATTGTTGGTCAACCAGGAAACAGTGATCCAAACCCTCCCTCCGTATTTAACGATGATTTTGTTGATTGGTTGGAAGACGTGATTATTGGTCTTGGGTTAAAGAAACCTCATTGCATTGGAGTCAGCACTGGCGGAACCACTGCTATGGATATGGCAATTCGTAAATCAGACCTAATAGATAAAGTAGTTATGTGTGGACCAACGGGATTGGCTAGAGCAAGATTGCCTTTTCATCAGTGGTTCTCAAGAGCTATGGCCAAGCAAAAAGATGCCGATGTATTATCAGATGATTTGACTGCTTCATCGTTCTCAAAGCCTAGATCCGGAAAGACATTTGGATCTTTCGATCGTCAGCTAGCCAGGGGGATGGCTCTATGCACTCGCTTTTATCGGGTCGATAAGTCTTTAGGTGTCTATAATGAAAAAACCTCCAGGGTTAACTACATTAAAGCCCTTAAGGTCATTGGAAAATTTTTCTTTTCAGTTAACAAAAAGAAGCTGAAGACATTTAGCAACAAAGGTTTATTAATATTTGGTGAATTCGAAGTTCTTTACAACCCTCATAAAGTCAGCAAGAAAATAAAAAAACTTATCCCGCATCTACAAATTGAAATAGTCAAAGATGCCGGACATGCAGCCATCTATGATCAACCTGATGAAGTTAATAGAAAAGTTTTAGACTTTTTAAAATCAAGCACTTAATTATTATGAAAAAATACCTCACATTATCTTTGCTTCTCTTCACAATGCCGTTATTTGCTCATGAGGCACAAAGCTTGCCATATGGGCCCTTTCTTAGCGGTATAACTCATCCTGTATTAGGCTTAGATCATCTTTTGGCTATGGTCAGCGTAGGTATGGTAAGTGCTCAGATTGGCGGTAGAGCTATTTGGAGTGTTCCTTCGACATTTGTAGCGGTGATGTTTTTCGGAGGTCTTATTGGGCTCAATATGGGTGGTCTGACCGGTTATGAGATAGGAATTGCACTTTCCGTTCTATTTTTGGGAGCATGCTTAGCGGCTGATAAGACTCTCAATTCTAAGTTCGCAATGCTAGCCGTGGCTGTATTTGCCATATTTCATGGGTATGCTCATGGAGAAGAAATACCAACAATTGCTGAACCGGTACCCTATATAGCTGGTTTTATGACGGGCACCATACTATTGCATATCTCAGGCTTAGTTCTGGCCGATATTTCCACTCACTATGAGAAGGGCAAAATCTTGCTCAGAGTTCTCGGTGGGTTAATTGCATTGTCTGGGCTTTATTTTTTAATCTCTGCCATTTGAAGAAAAAAAGGAGTATAGATGAAGAAAAGACTTATAACTTGGGAAATTGGCAGCTTCATTTGGGTTGCTATGGCAGGATCTGCTTTCCATTTTTCCTTTGAATTGAGTGAGTTTTGGACCCCTCTTGCGTTTTTCTCTTCGGTTAATGAGAGCACTTGGGAGCATCTGAAGATGTACTTTTGGCCTGGGCTAATCTATGCCTTGGTTCAATATACTTACACTAGAGATATCGCTAATAATTATTGGTATGCCAAATTAGCGTCTTTAGTTATGACGCCGGTAGGTATTTGTCTTTCATTCTATGGCTATTTAGCCATATCTATCCCGTTGTACGGCACCGGTTTTTTTCGAATGGATCTCCTGACCATGGTCATTGGTTTAGGCTTGGGCTCGCTAGTTGCCTATAAAATTATGATTAAGCCGCCGCTCATCAAACCGGCAAAAAATATCGTTTTGACCGGTTATCTGACAATGCTTGCCATGTTTTCTACCTTTACCTACTACCCGCCAAAGTTTTTCCTCTTTGAGAATTACTACGGTTATGAATACAGCGGTGAGTATGGGATTTTAAAAGACTATGAACCTTATCGCGTCTTTAGAAAAGAATAAAGCTCGCTAGGTATCTTCAAACGAATAACCAATACCGTATATAGAACGGATGTAATCTTTTTCCGGAGAAGCTTCTTTTAATTTTTGCCTTAGATTTTTTATATGAGTATCAACTGTTCGATCAAGAACAATTCTTCCATCATCAAAAACATTATTTAGTATTTGATCTCGGTTATAGACCCTTCCAGGTTGGCTCATAAACATTTCCATCATTCTGAATTCAACTGGGGTCAGATCTAGTTTCTTACCTCTGATTGAAATAGAGAAGGTATCGCGATCAATATTAAATTCATCCTGACCAGATTGGCTAACAAAATCAGGGTCAGTTCTCCTGAGAACTGCTTTTACTCTCGCAACAACTTCCTTGGGACTAAAGGGTTTGCAAATATAATCATCGGCGCCTAACTCAAGGCCAATTAATCGATCTATTTCATCGATCATTGCAGTGACCATTATTATTGGAACTGTTGAGAAGTTTCTGACTTCCTTGCATATATCCTTGCCATTAGCTCCTGGCAACATGAGATCCAATAAAATTAAGTCGGGTTTATTTTTCTTAACCCAATCAACAACCTCGTCCCCGTTAATAAGATGACTGGTTTTAAAATCGTCTTTTTCAAGATAATCAGCTAATACCTTTGCAAGCTTACTCTCATCTTCCACAATTAAAATATTCTTACTCATGACTCAGCCTTTTTTAGTTTTACAATGATCTCCAATCCACCTATTGATGATTGTTTAGCTGTAATTGATCCGGAGTGTGCATCGACAATCTCACTACAAATGGACAATCCAAGACCAGCGCCACCCATTTCTCTTGATCGGGATAACTCGACTCGATAAAAGCGATCAAAGATTTTTTCCAAGGTTTCTTTATCAACTCCAGGTGCGCTGTCAGCAAATGAGATAATAATTTCATTATCAATAGCCCGCATATTAATGTTTAGTCTGCCCGGTCCATCTGTGTACTTTAGAGTGTTCTCTAATAGATTTGTAAATAACTGCGTAAGACGGTGTTGGTCTCCTAAGATATT
The DNA here is from genome assembly GCA_964561815.1 of uncultured Woeseia sp. Lineage (GTDB taxonomy): Bacteria > Pseudomonadota > Gammaproteobacteria > Steroidobacterales > UBA11654 > CACPJA01. Next base: position 19,317 of record CAZLQT010000012.1, on the reverse strand, counting down.
TCCCACCTCATCGAACTCAAATGAGATATCAATTTCAGCTTCTCTATATCTATCTCTAAAGGATTCTATGGAAGACTCAATATTAGTTTTAATATCGGTTTCTACCATTTGGTATTTCATCGCACCTAAATCAGAGAGTGATAGTTCATAGAGATCATTAACCAGGGTATTGATCCTTTTCACCTCATGGGTAAGAGAATTAAGCGTTTCTTCATCAAATTCTCTGATGCCATCCTCAATAGCTTCTAATTCGCTCTTAAGAATAGCCAGTGGCGTTCTAAGTTCGTGCGAGATATCAGCCAACCACTTGTCGGCAGATTCAGCTTCCTTATCCAGAGTTTTAGCGAGAATATTAAAATCTCTTGATAATTTACCCAGCTCATCCTTGTTTTTAATGTTAACCCTCGTTTTAAATTCACCACTAATTAAGCTCCGAGTTGCTCGAGCTAGTTTTCGTATCGGTCCACTTATATTTTGCGTGAGGATAAGGGAAATGATGGCAGCAATTAATAAGGCCACAAATCCAGATAAATACAGCGCTTGTCTCCGGGCATCAGCGAACTGAAGGTCAATGGGCTCAAAAAGCTTATTTGACGGCAGCAGTGCCAAGGTCCCTACAACCTCATTTTCAAAGTTAATGGGTATTTGTATTAAGTTTTCTGGTAAATCCTTGGTGCCAATAATGACTTCTTTGTCTTCATTTAAAAGAATCAGGCGACCCATAGCCATTGAGTCTTTTGGTTGATCAAACGAAAACCTAAATCTTCGTCTTTCTCGCATCGCTCTAGGAACAATAATAATATTTTGATCAAAGGATCTTGATTCACGCAAAATCAGTTCAGCAATTCTTGGATTTGACTGTAGAAAATCCCATGTTTGGACTTCCGCATAGTATTCTTCTAACTCCGATGCAAATATTTCCAATTGGTTGGTTTCTATGTTGTTGATATATCGGGTTAGATCTTGTTGGAACCTCCATTGAACAACAAACAGGATAAGACCGATGACCACGAGAAAACTCATGGAGAAGGAGAGAAATAATTTTGGAAAAATTTTCATATCACTTTTAATCCATTTCGTTTGAATTATAGATATTTTTTCTATTCACAAACGATCAATTCATTGTTTCTTCATATTTACTTCATCTTTTACCATAATAATAACAATCAAAGAAATACCTTGGAGGTAAATATGAGACAAGCAACAACCCTAATGATTTCCTTAAGCCTATATTTAGGTTCTTTATTTCTAATGGATATCGCTCTTGCCTCTGGGCATAAAGGCGGAGAAGGACACGATCACGATCGTGGCAAAAACCCAGCCACTATGTTGTTCAGGGGAATTGATATGACCGATGACCAAAGGGAAGAGGTCAGACAAATCATGAGATCTAACATGGAGAAAGGCAAGGAACTTAGAAAGGACTCAAAAAAGCAAGGCGATGCGATTAAAAAAGATACTCGTGAGCAATTAGCCGGAGTGCTTGATGATGAGCAAATGTCTCAATTTGAAAACAACGCCAAACGCATGAACAGAGCCAAGAAGAGCAAAGGCAAGAAGCATGGCCATAAAAAACGTAATAAAATGAACAAACACGGAAAAGGTGGAAAAGGTCATAAGCATAAGAAAAAAGGAAACAAGCCAAAAAACAGAGGAGACTCAGAACAAATATAAATCTAATTGCCTAGCAAGGCAGAACTAAGGCTGGAATTAGTCAAAATCCCCTAATTAGACTGATTCCAGCTTTTCTTTTTAGTGCTTAGAAACAATAAACTTTTAAGCAAAAACACAAGACCTGTATTACCATTGTATTTTGATTTTATTCATGGAGACAACGATGAAATTATTTGAATTACAATCATTTGAGGAGGGCGGTTTAGTTGCCACTGAAAGAGGAACACCCAGCCCTTGTTTAGGTGAAGTTGTTGTAAAAGTAGAAGCAGCTTCAATCAATTTTAGAGATTTTATGATAGCTAAAGGTTTATATAACCCAATGCTATCTCTACCTATGATTCCTTTATCGGATGGAGCCGGTGAGGTCATCGCTGTAGGTAATGATGTCACAGATTTTAAAGTTGGCGATAGGGTTAGCTCAGTGTTCTGGCAAGATTGGAATTCAGAACAAGCCACCCGAATGAGTTCAACGGGTTGCGAGGCTGCTGGCGTTCTTAGTGAATACGCTGTTCTACCTCAGTCAGCGGTCCTTAAGATACCGGATTATATGAGTTATGAAGAAGCAGCAACACTGCCGTGTGCAGCAGTAACTGCTTGGACGTGCATAATGGCTGCAAATATTAAAGCCGGAGATAGTGTCCTGTTTCTCGGGACTGGCGGAGTCTCAATCTTTGGTTTACAAATTGCCAAAGCAATAGGGGCTAATGTCATCATTACGTCAAGCAGTGATCAGAAATTAGAGAGAGCAAGAGAGCTTGGAGCCGATACAACCATCAACTACAAAGAAAACGCTGATTGGGGTAAACAAGCTTTTGAAGCTGCTGGTATGGGGGTAAATTTAGTTATAGAGATAGGCGGCGGCGCTACTTTTGACCAGAGCATGGAGGCCATAGCAATTGGCGGCCATATCAGTCTTATAGGAGCTCTTACTGGTGTTCAAGCGGAACTTAATCTGCTGCAAATGGTTTTCAAAAATGCACACACTCACGGTATCACCGTGGGCACAAGAGAAGATCATCAGTCAATGAATGAGTTTTTCGATAAACACCAAATTCATCCGGTCATTGATAAAGAGTATTCATTTGATGAAGGGATTGATGCAATTATGGGTATCGCATCCGGACAGCACTTTGGTAAAACCATTATAAAATACAATAGTTAAGTGACTGCTAGAGGGTAAATCTCTTGAATCGTAACCTTCTTCAATTGGAATCGCTTGAGCTGTATCGAGAAGATCATTTAATTTTCACCGACATTTCATTTCGTATAGAGAGCGGTGATCATTTGGTTATCCGTGGACAGAATGGCAGTGGAAAAACCAGTCTTATCCGAACGATTTGCGGTCTAACACAAGCCGATAAGGGACTTATCCTTTGGAATGAAATTTCCATCGATCAGTCGCTCATTAATTATTATGAGCAACTGGCATACCTTGGTCACAAGAACGGACTGATTCCGGAACTGACGCTTAATGAAAATATCAACTATGGTCTACATGAGGCAGATAAAGTTGAACAGGATCAAGTTGTCAAAGGTTTTAGGTTAGATGGTTTAAGGCACTCTTTGATCCAGAATTTATCCAATGGTGAATCCAGAAAGACTGCTTTGAGCAAGGTTATCTCATCTAAAAAACCCTTATGGGTTCTCGATGAGCCCTATGCGAATCTTGATAGTGATTCTATTAGTTACCTTAATAACTGTATTGGCGAGCATATAAACAAGGGTGGAATTGTAATCACCACAACCAATAGGAATGACACTATAGAAACCAAAACCACAGAATTATTAATGGGGTCTTCATGAATATTTACTTAAAAATATTTGTCCGAGAGATCAAAGTCTCAATCAAGCGATGGTCTGATATTTTAACTGGGGTTATTATGTTTGTTCTGGTGGCACTTATCTTTCCTCTAACGGTCGGTTCAGATCAGACGTTTCTTATGAAAATCATAGGACCTGTGATGTTATTGTCCGCACTTCTTGCCTCCTTGATTTCAATGCAGAACATTTTCAAGCCTGACTTTGTCAATGGCTCACTAGAGCAACTTGCTTTAAGCCATCATTCGCTTAATGGTTTAATCTTGATGAAGATCTTAAGCTATTGGGCTACCTCATCACTCCCATTAGTGGTCGTTTCTATTTTTATTGCTTCCACTTATTATGTGACTGGCCTGAGTCTAGGTGCGGTTGTGGCCACAGTTTTATTAGCTTCAACCACTTTGGTTAATATTTCAGCATTAGCAGCAGCATTGACTCTAAGTGTTAGATATCCAGGTGCATTGATGACACTAATTTTGTTTCCGTTATCGCTGCCAATTCTAATTTTTGGATCAAAGGCTATAGAGTATTCCATTGTCGGTATTGATTCTTCTGGACCATTCTATTTCCTTACAGGTATGATGTTGCTGAGTTTTAGCTTAGGCCCTATAGCCACTGCGTTTGCAATAAGGATATCGCTAGATTAGTTTTTGGGATAAATGATGAATCTTAAAAGAATTTACAAATACGGCTCTCCACCAAATTATTTTAGACTCTGTTTAAAGTATGAGAATTGGTTTACCATCCCTGGCCTTATCTTAATTATCATCGGTTCCTATAGTGGCTTATTCATCGCGCCACCAGACTATCAAATGGGCGATGCATTCCGAATAATATATTTCCATGTACCTAGTGCTTATTTATCTATGAGTGCCTATGCGTACATGGCACTAGCAGCTTTAGTTGGAATCGTATGGCGATCCAATGTCGCCTTCTCAGTGGCAAAAAGTATTGCACCTTTTGGAGCATCGTTCACATTCCTTGCTCTAGTTACAGGAATGCTTTGGGGTAAACCCATGTGGGGAACTGCTTGGGTTTGGGATGCAAGATTAACCTCTGAGTTTATTCTGCTTCTTCTTTATCTGGGTTACATGCTTTTACATCTGTCAATCAGGGAACAAAAAAAAGCTGATCGAGCAGCTTCAGTGTTAGCAATTGTTGGCGTTATTAACTTGCCTATTATTCATTACTCTGTGGTTTGGTGGAACACACTTCATCAGGCATCAACCATCTCAAAGCTCAGTTCTCCCTCAATAGCAGGTGAAATGTTATGGCCACTCTTGGTCATGATTTTTGGTTACGGTTTCTTTTTTTGGGGAGTTGTTTGTCGCAACACATCGACAGAAATATTAAAAAGAGAAAAAAGATCCAAATGGGTTAAAGAATTTATTCAGGAATATTCATTATGATAGAGGCATTATCAATGGGTGAGTACGGCTTTTTTGTATGGTCTGCTTTTATTATTTCAATGTTTGTTTTACTAATAAATTACATCTGTGCTCATAGAGAATTTATTTCAGAGCTAAATAAAGTAAAATTAAATAAATAACACAATATTTTAAAGAGATAAATGCTTCCAAGACATCGTAGATTTTTGGGTATATGTTTGGTTCTACTGAGTGTGGGCTTGGCTTCTTTTTTTATTTTAAAATCTTTTCAAGACAACCTTTTGTATTATTTAACCCCGTCCGAGGTAATTGCTGGAAAAGCACCAAACGATCGAGAATTTAGAATAGGTGGTCTGGTGGTCAATGGAAGTTTTTATAGGGAGACAGGAAGCTTAACTTCTCAATTTGTCTTAACCGATGGCTCAGCCTCTATCGAAGTCAGCTACAAAGGTATTCTTCCTGACTTATTTAGAGAAGGGCAGGGGATTATTGCCAAAGGCAAATTCAATAGTACCGATTTGTTTTTAGCTTCTGAGGTTTTGGCAAAACATGATGAGAACTATATGCCACCCGAGATTCACGCAATGCAAACATCCTTGGAATAATATGATTCCTGAGATCGGACAACTCTTAATGATTACTGCACTTGCAGCCGCTTCGTTGCAGTTTTTAATTGGTCTTAGAATATTTACATTGGATCAATCCACCAGAATGACCTTGGTTAAACGATTTACACTCATTCAATGTCTATCCATCTTCCTCGCTATTTCTTGCCTGGGCTACAGTTTTCTTAACGATGATTTTTCAGTCTTGTACGTCGCTTTAAACTCGAACACCAACCTCCCCATACCTTATAAAGTTGCTGCAATATGGGGAGCTCATGAGGGTTCGCTACTGTTATGGATGTTTCTCTTATCATTCTGGGGTGTGACGCTGGCTTTTTCCAAAAAATTTAGTGATCAGGATACAATGCTGAAAATTTATTCCCTGTCAATATTAGGGCTGGTCAGTTTAAGTTTTATACTTTTTATTATCTATACGTCCAATCCGTTTGAGAGAGTGTTCCCGATGCCTGATCAGGGCAGAGGACTCAACCCGTTGCTTCAAGACCCTGCCTTAGCTATACATCCTCCTATACTCTATGCTGGCTATGTTGGTCTAGCTGTTCCTTTTGCACTTTCTTTGGCCTCTTTATTAACACCTCATTCTTCATCTTGGGCCGGTATTGCAAGAATATGGACCATTAATTCATGGTTGTTTCTCACTGGAGGTATCGCACTTGGGAGTTGGTGGGCATATTATGAACTGGGTTGGGGCGGCTGGTGGTTCTGGGACCCCGTGGAGAACGCTTCATTAATGCCCTGGTTAGTGGCCACTGCTTTGGTTCATTCGTTAATTGTTACTGAAAAAAAGGGGTTATTTAATAGTTTCTCCGCCTTGTTGGCAATCATTGCCTTTTCCTTAAGTCTTTTGGGAACCTTTTTAGTTAGATCCGGAGTCCTTATCTCAGTCCATTCCTTTGCATCTGATCCTGAAAGAGGCCTCTTTATTTTAATGTTGATCGGTTTATTTACCGGAGGTGCCTTAATTCTTTTTGCTATAAAGCAAAAACGCTCCACACCTTTAAAACTTGAGCTTTTCTCAAGAGAGTCACTGTTGCTATTAAATAATGTTTTCCTATGTTCAGCTGCCGGTTTAATTATGATTGGAACACTATACCCATTGGTTCTCGAGTTGGTTAATTCTGAAAAGATCTCAGTAGGGCCGCCTTATTTTAATTTTGTTATCTTATTCCCCTGTATCCCTTTGTTAATTTTTGTTGGTCTTGCTATGTTTTCTACTTGGAATGGAAAAGGCAGTAAGCTTTTATTAAGGTCCTCTAGAGTTGCTCTCCTGTCAATTCTGATTGGACTGGTTAGTTCATTTTTTATTCTTAGTTATGAGTCGCCTTTAACCACCATTGGAATAATTCTTTCAGTATGGACAATTATCACAGGCTCTATGCCTGTCGTCAGATCTAAGGCTAGCAGCCTAATAAAAAATCTTCCGATGGCATTTGCCCATATTGGTTTGGGAATTATGGTGCTTGGCATTACCGTAACGAGCACATACGGTATAACATTTGATGACACTCTAGGGTTTGGACAATCCAAAAGAGTAGGTGAATATGAGTTTAAATTAATCACTGTTAATGATCGCACTGGCCCTAATTACATGGCTAAAGTTGCGACAGTCGAAATTTATTCAGAAAATCAAAAAATAGGCACCGTGTTTCCAGAAAAAAGAGTCTATGACACCACATCCCCTTCAATGACAGAGGCTGGTATAGAGACCAATGTATTTAGGGACCTGTTTGTTGCTCTAGGAGAGGATTTAGGGGGCGATATTTGGAGCATGCATCTTCAATACAAACCTCTTCTTAGATTAATTTGGCTCGGTCCTTTCATTATGATTTTAGGAGGTCTAGTTAGATTGTTTCTCTTAAAGCCTTTATCTCATTCGGAGAACTTGTGAAGCGATTATTACCCATAACAATTTTTCTCGGCTTATTTGTGCTTCTAGCTAGAAGTCTTTTTGTTCCCCAAATGGATCTTCCTTCGCCATTAATTGGCAAGCAAATACCCAGTTTTTCACTTAACGAATTAGGTAAATCTAGCACTGTTAGCCATCGTGATCTATTAGGTGAGATTGCTCTTATAAATATCTGGGCTACATGGTGTGTTGGATGTGAAATTGAGCATGATTTTCTTGTCGAACTTAGCCTTGATGAAGATCTATCTATACCAATCATAGGTATTAACTGGAAGGATCGAGATGATTTAGCGACCCGTTGGCTTATTCAAAAAGGCAATCCTTATTCCAAGATACTCTCTGATCCAATAGGCAATACAGCCATTGATTTTGGAGTTTACGGTGCACCAGAAACATTTTTAATTGATGATCGAGGAATTATTCAACACAAACACATCGGACCGATGGATCGTCAAAATTTCGAACAAAATATTCTGCCAATAATAGTTGAATTAAGAAAATGAAGAAAATTGCTCTAATGTTTTTACTCTTATCTTTTCAGGCCGTTACAGACAACCTGAATAAAGAACTGACAGCAACTCAGCAGGAGTTATATCAGGGAATTATCCAAGAAGTCAGATGCCTTGTTTGTCAGAATCAGTCCATTGCAGAATCTAACGCAGAATTGGCCAAAGACTTAAGAGAGGAGATTTTTCAGCAAGTGGAACAAGGCAGAAATGAAGCACAAGTAAAGAGCTATTTACAGGAACGCTATGGTGATTTTGTCCTCTATGAGCCCAGCTTTAAGCAGAGCACTTATTTCTTATGGTTATCACCTGTCCTAATACTCATCTTAATACTCGGTTGGTTGAGAAAGATAGGTGTATTCTAAATCATGACTATTGAGGTTTATTTATTTATTGCTCTAGGAGTTATAGTTATCATCTGGGGCCTTAGTTCTTTTTTCAAGAAATCATCAGATCAAACCAAGACCTTACTAATGCTAATCTGCTCTATTGCATTAGTTTCAGGTTTTTATCTGCTGACTTACCAGAGTGTCTCAAATTACCAAGAGGCTAAGGACGAAGAAGAGAGCCAAAGAGATAAAGTTCTTGAAGCTCTGGTGCAATATGTCGAGTCTAACCCTAGTGATGCCCAAGCTATAAAAGTAATAGCTGAGTATAACTTAGAACTCGGTGATTATGATCAAGCCTATAGGTACTATCAACAGGCTTATCTTGCCAACGTTTCAAACGATATTTCGATCATCATAGGACTAGTCGAATCAACTCTTCTGAGTCGACCCGAGGTATTGATCTACGATTTAAATGACTTGATTAACCAAGCCTTGGCTATTAATCCAATAGATCAACGAGCACTGTGGTTTGGAGGTCTGATTGCTAGAGCCAATGGTGATCAGGAATTAGCGCGAACGAGATGGTTGAAGTTATTGGAAGACTCCGAACTATCCGTTGACATGAGACAGGCAATTAATGAACAATTGAGTTTAATGAATTGATATTTAACTTGGAAGAAGAACAATGATAAATGAGAAAGTTTTAAAATATTATCAAAACCTGCATCAATCTAGATTGAATCTGATTCTCCACATTATTGGTTCAATCCTTTTTATATCGGCCAACCTTTTTCTCTTGTACTTCTTGTTCACTCTTGATTTTTATAATCTTTCATTGTCATTTGCAGTTATTGCACTAAGCATTATTCTTCAAGCCATAGGGCATCAGTTTGAACCAGAGCAATTCGAAGGCTTTAAGGGTCCCGTGGATTTTGTTAGAACTTTTTATTTGGAATTGGTTATTGTTTTCCCTGCTTTCTTATTTTCTCCTTTCTTCAGAGAGAATTGGAATAGGGGAATCAATTAAGATGAAATTTATACTATCCCTAGTACTTTTACTCACATTATTTGGATTGCCGATCAGTATCGAAGCCGATGACTCTGCAAACGATGTTGCATCTGAAGATCTAATTTTCAGACGTTCAACCTTGATTGTTAGAGACATTGAGAAATCACTAGATCTCTACAGAGACTCCATTGGTATGGAGTTAATTTATGATCAAATCATAGAGAGAGATGGCAATGAGATTCGATTGATATTTCTCAAAACCAAAGACGATTATGTCGGTGTCTTAGGTCTGGTCGACTACGAGTATAATAATCCAGATGCAGATATTAAGAAAAAACCAATTCGTAAAGAGGGGTTCACACCACAAAACACCGTTCTGGTTTTTAATACCAATGACCTAGATGCAAGATGGAAGAAGATTATTAATACTGCAGGAATTGAAGTTATTCAAAAACCCACCTATACAGAATACCCGTCTTATGATGGCTCAAGCGTTATTAAGGTTAACGTTTCAAAATTTTATGACCCCGATGGAAATCTAGTTGAGCTCAACCAAATACTCAATTCAATCCATTAACAGAATGAAAAACTTACTAATGATTTTAGCTTCAATATTTCTGGGGCAAATACTGCATAGTGCTGAACTTTGGAGTGTTAATGAATTGAAGGCCAAATTAGACCAATCGTCAGAAGAGATCATTCTTCTTGACGTAAGATCAAAGGAAGAATTTGCAGCTGGAAGTATAAAGGGTTCAATTAATTTTTCTCATGAAGATTTGCTTTCTAATATCACTGCCGTCTCCCATTACAAGTCTAAAAAGTTGGTTGTCTATTGCAGAAGCGGAAGGAGAGCAGAGTTGGTGATTAATGAATTAGAGAACAATGGATTTCTTGATATTATTGATATAGAAGGCGACATAATGGCATGGTCTGAAGCAAATTATCCGCTTGAGATAAAGGAGGCGAAATAAAGTGAGTAAATATTCTAGTGATTTCACCGCTACACTAGTGTCTGTAAATATCGGTAAAACTGTAGAATTTATTAAGGACTCTATCGGAAGTGCACAGGCTGAATTGGATGGTTTTGAGGGGGATAAGCATCGAAGTTATATGCGAGGCGCTTACGAAGGAGAATCTTATCCAGTTGGCACCATAAGGAGAAATGACCGGCAATGGTCAGCTGTTTCTATTGAAGAGCTTGCTGAAATTACAGAGTCCATGAATCTCCAGGAACCCTTAACACCCCAAGAGCTAGGAGCTAATCTTTGTTTTGGAGGAGCCCCTAATTTGTCTCAATTACCTAAAGGCACGAAGCTCTTGTTCCCTTCAGGCGCAGCCTTGATAGTCGAAGAATACAATCCTCCTTGTCATGACATGTCTGAACAAATAGCTAAAACCCACATCACTTCATCAGGTGAAGCTCCTGGAAGACTAGATTTTCTTAAAGCGGCAAAAAAATTAAGAGGCCTAGTAGGGGTTATTGATGTGGCTGGGTCAATTCATGAAGGCGATGAAGTTCAAATTAAAGTCTACGATGCTGAGCGCATGAAGACTTTTCTTGCTAAATAATCAAAATTTAAATTGAATTAGTTTGGTCCTTGAAAAGAATGGGTAGGAATTTAACCAAATGATTCATTTCTTCTGCACAATGAATTAACAAGTTCCTGGCTAATGCATCTGTTACTAAAAAATTTTTTGCTAAACGACTTTCAAGCAATGGTTTGATCAATAAAGTTAAGATGCTGTTCGTGTGAGTTGGATTCATGCCTAACCAGAAGCTGCTTTGCATTCTAGATCCCTCTGCGTTTTGATTTACAAAATGAGTAATACTCGCCACAGAGATGTTATTGCTCATGTCCCTGACATGTGCACAGATTGCTGTCTCTTTCTCATCGTTTAAATTCAAGAAGCCAAACTCTTTAGGTTCAACAAAGCTAATACATAGATCATTTAGTTCATTGCCGATGTATTCTTTTACATAAGAGTCCATATTTAAGTATTTCTCTTTATCGGTCTTAAAGTGAGAATTATCTTCTTTGAGGGATGCAGAGATATGCGCTTTAGGATGCCATAATTGATATCGCTCAGATTCACTTAAATGCCAGCCAAACCACCAATCAATCATCTTTGGCGAAACCACAGGCATTTCAGTGATGCAAGTGACCAGCATTTCTTTGTTCTGATTTCTATATATTCCGTTGGAAAACTGATCTTTTTGATGTAACTGAGCAGCGTCTTTGAACCCTAAGAATTCACGATTCTTAATATCTTTCTTTAAGGACTCTTTGATGCTCTGAGGCAATTTGCCCATAGGGATTTTATATTTAGCTAGACTCATCTCCTAAAACAAGACTATCGATTACTTGAATTTCTTCCTCTGAAATATCCCATGAAATAGCCTCTATATTTTGAACCATTTGCTCAGGACTTGTGGCTCCCACTAGGACTGATGCAACTTGACTTCGGTTAGCTGTCCATGCGAGCGACATCTCTAAGAGATTGCGTCCAATCTCAGACCCGTAACCATTTAGTTTATCAATAATGTCGAACTTTTCTTCAGAAGTGAAAGCTCCTTTCCATAAGGCTAATCGACTGCCTTTAGGCGCCTCTTTATCTCTGGTAATTTTCCCCGTTAGCAGACCGCTTTCTAATGGAAAGTAGGGCAATAGACTTACATTATGCTTAGTGCATGATGGTAATATTTCTTTTTCTATATCCCTCGTTAGAACGCTGTATCTAGTTTGCAGGGATACAAATTGATTTAATTCATTGGTTAGCGATGTCCAGCCTGATTCTGAAATTTGCCATGATGCAAAGTTTGAAGCACCTATGTATCTGACCTTACCTGAAGAGATGAGCTCTTCCAATGCTCTTAGAGTTTCCTCAATTGGGGTTTCAGCATCTGGGAAGTGCATTTGATACAAATCAATATAATCTGTGTCTAATCGCTCAAGACTTTCTTCAACAGCTCCCATAATGTATTTTTTGGTGCCACCGCCTTTTATAGAACTTCTACCTGTTGCAGGATCAGTCCCGAATTTCGTGGCAATGATTACTTTGTCCCTAATACCTTTTATAGCTTTGCCCGTGATTGTTTCTGAATTGCCTCTCATCCCCCCATAAGTTGGCGCTGTATCGATACAACTGACCCCATTATCAATTGCTGCTTTTATAGTCTCTATGCTCTTTTCTTCATCGCAAAAGAATCCAAAATTAAGCGCCCCCAAAGTAATTATTGGGAGTTCAAGATCAGAGTTACCAAGTTTTCTAAATTTCATGTTATATCCTTTAGGTCTAATTTTTTACCATGGCATTGGCGTTCCATCGCAGTTTACAAACAATGGCTTTGTTTCAATTGTAAGGTCTTGTATATAACTCATCATCTTTGTTACTGACTCATAAGTTGTAATCATCGGTATCTTACCTTCTTGAATCATCCGAATTAAGGTCTCTGGAACCATCTTTGTAAACTCTTCAGGTATGGGATCTTCAGGTTTTAAGTCCAGAAAACCTCTAGTGTCTACAAGTCCCGGATTAATTAATGAGACCATGATGTTTTCGCTCATTAAATCATGATAAAGATTGTGCACTGCTAAATGAAGAGCAGCTTTACTCGATCGATAAGAATAAAGTGTCACCGGGGGAGCAATCTGTGCAATAGAGCCTGCAGCGCTGCCTAGGAAGATTATTTTTTTAGTCTCACCGGATCGAACATTGTCAATGAGTTTCTCGGTAATTCTGATTGGACCAATTGCATTAACTTCGAAGCTTCTAGTAAACATTTTATAATCAATGTCACCGAATTTCTGAGGATCAGGCGGACCTAAGTAGGCTGCGTTATTTATCAAAATATCGATCGGTTGATTATTCAACTCTATTGATAAATTATTAATACTTTCTTCTTGAGTTATGTCTGCAGCCAGGATGCTTATATTACTATTTGTTTTTGCAAGCTCATTGAGTTCAACGGCTTTGGATGGATTTCTGCATGTGGCAATCACATTGTAATCGTTCTCGCTGTATTGTTTAACAAACTCTAAACCAATGCCTCTATTAGATCCTGTGATTAAAACTGTACTCATATCTTGACTCATAGTTATGGATTAATTCTTGGAATTGCTGGGTATTGCCAGTTTTCAGGGTTATTTTTTCTAGTGACTGAAGGGATGACGCAATACTTTCCATCTTCAATTAATTTGTTCCAAGCTTTGTGGTCGATTTGCCAGCCCTTATCTTTCATTTCATGCATTAATTCCCAGTAGACTTTAATGACCGTATCTTCGTGCTTGCCTACTATCTCTGACATACCATCAGGACCGTATTTAGGTACTTGAGCTTCTGCAATCACTTTATCCTCAAAGATATTTTTCAAGTTTCTTTTTAGAGCCATTTTATTCATCCATTTGTGTGTCATAAAATTCCTGAAAAAATAATATCTCATCATGGTTCTGGTTCGATCAATTGGTGTTGAGAACTCATAGAAACAGTTGAATTTTCCAGAGCCTATAGCACCAATCTCTACTTGACCTCTGAGGGTTTGCCCAGCAACAAAGTATTTAAGTATCGACTTTACTTTAGTCCCTTCTTCGCGAACATTAGACCATGCCCCTTTGCTATATGTTGCTTCCGTTTCTATGAAGGCCGTCATTCCATAATCAGTTTTTTCAACTGTATGAGGAGGAGGTTGGTAGGGGTTTTCCTGATCCTCAAATCTAATCCCATGAACAATAGGCAGGTGAACATAGTCCAGATTACTGAACTTTGCCAAATGAAAATTGGATTCAAAAATTACGTCATAAGGAATAACTGTGTATTGTGGATCGTCGAGTTCAGGGATATCCATAATAGGCTTAGCACTTTCAGGATCATCTCCTAAGAATGCCCAAATCAGTCCTTGTTTTTCTACAGTGGGATAGGCATCAACTTTGACACCAGGGGCAGCCGTCTGTGGGTCATTATCGCCAATGGAAGGAATTTTAGTACACTCTCCATCGCGATTAAATTGCCAACCGTGAAAAGGACAAATAATTTCTCCATTATCACTGATGCTCCCATTAGAGAGACTATCGCCTCGATGGGGGCAGGCATTGCTAAGACAGGCCGGATTACCTTTATCATCTCTGAAAAGAACAAAGTCTGCACCCAGCATTTTGACGTACATAGGTTGGTCTTTTAGATCTTCACTTCTGGCTGCGACATACCATACATTTGTATACATCTTTCTTTGTCCTTGTTACATTTTGATACCTTATTGAAAGTAGATAATAAGATACAATTAATCCAATCTAAAACTATAAGTGATTAAATAAGTGAGTCAAATCAATAATAATAAAATAGGTCCAATCTATCTGATGCCTGGGGTAGGAAAGATCAATGCCTTGAGTATCTTTCCTGTCGCTATGCTCAATAATTCTGTGTTTGCATTTATGAATTTCATGCAGCCTTATATCTTAGAACAGCATTTGGGTATCGCTCGAGAAATACAAGGAGCTGTAACAGGATCAGTGGCGACCATGCAGGAGATTATGATACTTCTCCTGACCGCAGTGATGGGAGCTTTGGCAGATAAGGTAGGGAGAAGACCTGTTTTTGCGATGGGATTGGTGTTGATGGCTTTGGCCTATTTCTGTTTCCCATTAATGACCAACTTTTATGAGATCTATTTTGTTAGAGCTATTTTTGCTGTAGGTGTTTCTGCAGCTTCAACAGTTCTACTTATATTCACTGGTGACTATCCACAGGAACAATCGAGAGGAAGGTTAATTGGCATTATGGGGCTCTTCCAAGGCATTGGTGTAACTGTGACTTCATTAGTTCTAGTAAAGATGCCTTCAGTTTTTAGTGACAGAGGTTTTGATCCAATAGAGGCAGGCACCTACACCTTGTGGATTGGAACATTGATTTGTCTTTTGGCTGCAATTATTGTTTTTATCTTTCTCAAACCCGGATTACATCAAAAACAACAAAATACGTCCTCATTTAAGAAGCTTTTTAATGAAGGACTCAAAGCTGCAAAAAATGACGCTGATATTCGTTTAGCATATTTTGCTTCTCTTGCAGCAAGAGGCGATTTAATAGTTGTTGGCCTCTTTACTTTCCTATGGACACAGAATTATGCTTTAGATAACAATATGAGCATACAGGAAGGTTATGCAAGAGGCGCAATGATTGTTCCTATCATTGCATCCACGGTCCTGGTTACCTCACCCATCTTTGGATTCATTATTGACCGCATTGGTCGTATGTATGGAATTATGATTGCTTTCTTTTTGGCTTCTCTAGGTTATACAGCAATGGGTTTTATTGATAACCCGATGTCTAATAGTGTTATACCTGTGGCAATCCTATTAGGAATGGGGGAGGGTGCTGCCATTATTTCATCGACTGCAATGATTGGTAAAAGAGCTCCTACAGCTATTAGAGGGACTGTTTTTGGTGCATTTGCAATGTGTGGTGCTGTTGGCCAGGTTATAGCTGGAGGCGTTGGTGGATTCTTATTTGATTATATTTACACGGGTCCTTATTTATTAATGGGGTTTCTTAATTTTACTGTTCTACTTTTAGCGATATATACTTGGTATATTAGAAAAAAAATGAGGTAGATGATGGCTAGCGTGGTAATTACAGGAAGCACTAAAGGAGTGGGCAGAGGACTTGCCAATGAGTTCGCACGCCTGGGACATAATGTGGTGATCAGTAGCAGGAGTGAAGATGATATTGTAAAGGCCACGAAAGAGATGAATAAAAAATCTGAGGGTACTGTGATTGGTCAAGTCTGTGATATTTCTGATAAGAGACAAATTGAAGCCCTTTGGGAATTAGCAAAAAGTGAATTCGGACAAGTTGATTATTGGATTAACAATGCCGGTTATGCATCAGGTCAAAACCCAGTTCATAAAGTTCCTGAAAGTCTTATTAATACGATGATAAATACCAACTCTATAGGGACTCTATTTTGCTCTCAAGTTGCCATAAATGGATTTAGAGCCCAAGGCAGTGGAAATTTATACAACATGCTGGGCGGCAGTTTTGATGGGAAATTCTTAACCCCTGGTATGGGAGTATATAGTTCGACTAAAGCCAGCATCAATATACTCACAAAGTATTTAATTACAGAGAATAAAAAAACAGGTATCACCATAGGTTCAATTAGCCCTGGAGTTTTGGTAACTGAAAACTGGTTGAATGAACAAAAGAGATTAACAAGCGAGGAGTGGGCCAATATCAGACCAATGGTAAGCATCATTTGTGATCATGTGGAGACCGCCACACCTTGGATAGTCGAGGAAATACTTAAGAACAAAAAGAGCGGCAAAAGAATTGCTTGGATGCCTCCTTATAGGCTTGCGTGGCGATTTATACAGGCTAAAATCTTGGGTAGAAAGAGGGATATTTTTACTAGATACGGACTTTAGTACCTAGGTTTTCATCATCTCAGTCTTTGGGTCTTTATCTCCTGGGGCAAGAATTCTTACACCTATAGCTCCGAGCATAATGAAAACCTGAGTCATACCAACAATAATAAATGGCCAGTTTGGTCCCCAAGCATCAAATACACGTCCACCAATGCCTTGGGTGAGCATGATTCCAAAAGCACCAAACAAACCTATCATACCCATAATTGATCCTCGATTCTCTCGCGTAGCCTCCTGACCAGATAAACCGATTGATACAGAGATTGATGTTGCTGAACCCACACTGAGTAGGGCAAAAAATGGCAAATTAACATAATCAAGAGGCGAGGAGACAAAATACATAGACATATAACCGCTTGCACATAAACCCATTGATACAGCTGTGGCTGTAACTCTATTAACTCTATCGAAAAAGAAGCCCCATGAAAAATGAGTAAAAATACCTATAGTCAACATAAAGCCGAAAAGAAAGCCGGCCTTTGCCAATGATTCCGCTGGTGTTAATCCTAGGCTTATACCAGATTGAACAGCCCATAATGAAATAAAAGTTCCTTTTAGAGTAAGGTCAGCTCTTGCTTCTAGAGAGACTAAATATGCAAGCATTATCCTTGGGTTTTTAGCTTCGGATAAACCATTTGTAAGTAAATCTAGGAACTTTACTTCTTTATTATCTGCCGAGGCTTTTGTGAGAACTGGTCCATCAAACCCTTTATAGAATATGTATGTTGATATCAAGCAAGCACTAGCTAATACCCAATAAGCAGCTTGCCCTGCTAACCTAGCATCTGTGCCATTGCTCATTAGATAAGCAGGAAGCTGCGATAGACCAAGAGTAACCATTAGGATGCCTATATTATTGAATACGTTACCTGTCCCAATAAGTTTGCCTCTGCAGTGATTTTCAGGAATATCAGTTGTTATGGCTGATAGTGTTGTGGCTGTTGATGCAACTCCAACAGCCCAAATACCTCTATAAATATAGAGTTCATTTAAGGTGTCTGCAGTAGGATAAAAAGCAAATCCTAAACCAAGTAAGAGCACACCTACTGTTAAAACAGGAACTCGTCCAATTCTGTCTGATAAGGAGCCAAAAGGTTTTATAAGCAGTATGGTCACAATTTCACTTAAAACTCCCAGATTCCCTGAAACAAGACCTTGCTGACCCCTTGGTATTCCTAGATTTGCATTGAGAACATATGGCTGAAGAAAGCCCATTGCAGATAGGAGGGCAATACTTATCAGCGAGGCATAAAGATAAGTGTAGAAGTTCTTGTAACTAATCCCTGGAGATAGATCGTAGATCCATAGCCTTAAAGATTTTATTGATTCTGATGTCATTAATAGGGC
Source organism: uncultured Woeseia sp. (assembly GCA_964561815.1). Classification (GTDB taxonomy): domain Bacteria; phylum Pseudomonadota; class Gammaproteobacteria; order Steroidobacterales; family UBA11654; genus CACPJA01. Next base: position 1,299 of record CAZLQT010000012.1, on the reverse strand, counting down.
TTATGAGTGCCATCAACTGTCAGCCTGTGCATTACTCTGAGGCTACTATAATCACCTACAGCAAAATGCTGAGTAATCTGGTTATCCCAAAATGCAATTGAGTTTTTTTCCCAGATAAAACGACACTGATAATTTGGATTGTGTAAATGTTTATAGAGAAACTCTAAGATAGCATCACTTTCGTTTATATTAAGTCCTTTAATGTGGGATGTAAAAATCTCATTAACATAGATTAATTTTTTGCCAGTTTCTGGATGAGTTCTAATAATAGGATGTTCGATAGGAGGTAATTTTTCATTCATAATATTAAATCTTTTCAGTGAATTACCATCCAATAATTCATCGTGTGTAATAGTTTTTACTATGGAATGAACGGCCTTTAACTTAGATAAAAATTTCTTCATATAATCCGATAGTTCTTGATAGGCTAGGGCAGCATTTAAAAACATGGTATTGCCACCACTTTCTGGTATTTTTTCTGCCTTTAAAATACCTGCATATGGAGGTATTTTTGTATAGGTCATATCCGAATGCCAGACTGCTGAATTTCTAGTCATGGGTCCAGGACCTGTCTCTAGACTAGCTAGTTCTATTATCTCAGGATGTCCTTTAAGTGTCGGAATCAGTGGATGTATTTCAAGTGTGCCAAAATTTTTACCAAAATTAATGAATTGTTGAGAGGTTATATCCTGGTCTCTAAAGAAAACTACATGATATTTATTAATAGCATCCTTAATAAGAGAGAGATTTTTACTAGATAATTTTCTACCAAGGTTGATGTTTAGGATTTCAGCACCTAAAGCTTCAGTGTAGGGTTTTATTTTTACTGCCATTTGAATGATATTTTATCTATTTTTTTAGAAATAGGGCATTTTTATAGATTATTCGGGTTATAAGGTCCTAAATCTGTATTTTTTATACTTTTTTTAATTTATGGGAAGTGTCTAACTCAAAATAATGTGAAAAAGAGCTTTTTATGTGCCGATTTTCGCTATTAAGGGATTTATTAGGATTTTCTTAGGGTGATTGTGTGAATATTCATATTTTTAAAAAATATAGAATTCTCTTAAAGTTATTTTTTTGGAAAAATTAAAAAAATAGGTAAATATTTTGTTAAAAAAATAAAAAACATGAACTAATATATATAAATATATGAAATATATATATAAATAACATAATAAATAGAGATATAAAACTTTACATAATATATATTATACGCATATATATATCTATAAAATAAGGGCTAAATAGCCACACTATTCTTCTAAATAAGGCTCTAATATTAGGTTTTCTAAAGTT
>CAZLQT010000011.1:0-24289 GCA_964561815.1 uncultured Woeseia sp. | reverse complement strand
TCTGAGCGCCAAGCGATAAAGAACTCGCTCCAAAGACCATAACCGCAGTAACCATCGCAATTGATAATCCACTGTATCTAATATTTTTAGGAACTGGGATCGAGGCAAAATTCTCAAGCTGATCATTCAACTTTTTCATACAGTCAAATAGATCTCAAATACCACTCAAAATCTTTATTACTAATTTGAGAATTAAAACGATCCATCTCACAGCGTCTAGATCTTAAAAAAAGATCACTATAATCACTACCGAGATATTGTTTTAAGATTGACCCACTTTCAAAAGCATCCAACGACTTATCCCACTTAACAGGCAAGGTTATCTCTGGATCAATTACCTCTCCTTCAGGAATCATTGTTGGTGGATTAACTTTATTTGCTAAACCCTGATGAATACCCGCTAACACACAAGCCATCACCAAGTAAGGATTAGCATCAGCACCTGCAGCTCGGTGTTCAATTCTCACGTTTTGAGGATCAGATAAGGGAATGCGAATTGAGAGGTTTCGGTGATTGGGTCCCCAATTGGGTGTTATTGGAGCAAAAAATCCTGGCTGAAAACGACGGTAAGAATTGGCATTTGGACAAAATATTGCCATTCCCTCTTCCATGGTTTGTGCCAGGCCTCCTACAGCATGCTCAACATTTTGATTAAAACCTGAGCCTTGATTGGAGTCCAACTCAAACATGAGATCGCCGGTTTCATTTTTGAGACTGATGTGAATATGCATTCCAGAGCCTGCTGTCTCCATAAAAGGTTTAGCCATAAAAGTAGCGCCCATATCAAACGACTTAGCTGTTTCACGGACTGCTCGTCTTAACAAAATCGCATGATCAGCTGCTAATAAAGGGTCATCAACATGATGAAGGTTGGTTTCAAACTGACCTCTTGAGAATTCTGAGATGGTTGTGCCCATTGGAATATTCTGAGCCTTACATGTCCCTTTTAACTGATTAAAGAACGGGTCCAACTCTCTTAAATCCTCCATAGAGTAGACTTGTGGTCCCTCATCTTGCAGGATTGTCCCAGGCACTGGTCCGTGTCTTGGGTTAATACTTAAAGCGTCTTTATCTTGAATCAAGTAAAACTCCAATTCGACTGCCACGGTTGCTCGAAGACCTTCTGCTTCAAATTTTTTGATAACGTTTCGAAGAATATTTCGACTCTCGTTTGCATAGGGTTGAGCGTTCTCATCAAACATGGTGATCATAACTTGAGCCGCGGGTTTATCCAGCCAAGGGATTGGGCTTAAGGTGTTGACGACTGGTTTTGCTGTGACATCGGGATCACCGTCATCGGTTCCCAAAACTATGCCGTCGATAACATTACCACTGGAGTCAAGTAGATGAGTGGCTGCTGGAAAATTAATGCCTTTGCTGAATAAGCTTTTTGCCTCTGAGACATCCAAGCGCTTACCTCGAATAATCCCGTTCATGTCTGGCACCAGAAGCTCTAGTATCTCCAGATCAGGATTGGACTCCAGAAAATGGTTTAATTGATCGAGGCTTGTCATATTATGAACTGGTTTTTTTAATGGTCTCTTTTCGCCATTCCTTCGCTGCTTTGATTCCTTTTTCTTTAAGCAGCTTATAAAATTCTTTGCCTTCTTCGTTCTCGGATGTCTCTAACAAAATATCGGCTTCTAAGGCATCTAATAATCCTTCACGCATCCCGCCTATCTCCATGGTTCGATTGATGGCTCGTTTAGTAATCTCTACTGATAAACGATCATTCGTTGCAATGGTTTCAGCGATCTCCATTCCAGCTTCATCAAGATCTGATTCTTTAACCACTTGATTGATCAAGCCCATTTCATAAATCCGTTGTGAAGGTATATTTATATTTCCGGTTAACAATAGCTCTTTTGCTAACTTAGGGCCGGTTAACCAAGGGAGCAATAATGCGACCACACCGCTGGCAATGGAGGTTTCTGGCTCTCCAAACTTGGCGTTTTCTGAAGCTACAGTAACATCGCAAGCAAGTGCCATCTCCATGGCGCCACCTAGACAATGCCCTTGAACTATCGCGACAGTAGGTTTGGGTGAATCCCAAAAACGCATGATGGTATAAAAATCATCCTCTAAGGCTGCCCGCATGTCAGCATCGTCTTCTGTGTCCCAAACTTCATCGTCGAGATCAAAGCCAGCAGAAAATGATTTCCCAGCTGCTTTTAATACAATGGCACGAACATTATGATTATCCTCGGCATCATCCATGGCTTGATTAATTGCATCGAGCATGTCGGTGTTGATAGCGTTCAACTTATCAGGTCTATTGAGTGTCAGTACTGCAATAGGTCCTTGAACCTCATAGATTAAGGTCTCATTCATTAAGTGCTATCCCAGGTTATACCAAATGGATTTGCTTTGCGTGTAACCAAGCACTGACTCAAAACAGGAGTCTTTAGTGTTACCGGATTGTTTGTAACCGCCGAACTCAAAAGTCATATCACCCACGTCATAGCAATTCACATAAACCATTCCTGATTCAATAGCTTTAGCCATGTTATGGGCTCTGCTCACATTGCTGGTCCACACCGAAGCACATAAGCCATAGATAGTATCATTAGCCATCTCAATCACTTCTTCCTCAGTATCAAACGGTATGATGGATGCAACCGGTCCGAAAATTTCTTCTCTGCCAATGGTCATGTCGTTATTCACATCTGAGAATAGTGTCGGCTCAACAAAGCAACCCGTCTCTAAACCAGACGGTACACCACCGCCGAATTTCAATGTGGCTCCTTCAGACTTTGCAGAATCAATAAAGCCAAGTACGCGTTTCTGTGCTTGAGCTGTTACCAATGGGCCCATATTAGTCTCGGGATCAAGAGGGTCTCCTGGTGTGTAAGCACCTTGACCTCTTGCAATAAATTGATCCACAAAATCTGCATAGATACCACGTTCGACATAGATTCTAGATCCAGCATTACAGACCTCGCCCATGTTTGCATAGATAGAATCGTAGGCTGTGTCAACTGCTTGATCCATGTTGGGTAAGTCAGCGAAGAAGATCATGGGTGATTTACCCCCCGTTTCTAAACTAACTTTTTTCATATTAGACTGACCTGCATACTGCAGAAGCAATTTTCCAACCTCGGTCGATCCCGTGAAACCGATTTTCAAAACATCAGGGTGTAGCGCTAAAGCCTTACCCGCTTCTTCTCCATGGCCACTGACCACGTTTAAAACCCCTGGAGGCCCGCCTGCCTCAACAAATAATTCAGCGATCTTGATAAGGGAATGAGGAGAATGCTCATCGGGCTTTAGAACCACAGAATTACCGGCTGCTAAAGCTGGTGCTATCTTCCAAATACCCATTAGCAATGGATAATTCCATGGCGAAATACAGCCCACCACGCCGAAAGGCTCTCGGACTGAAAGGTTTAAAGCTTTTTCATGGGTGTTGGCTACCTTGCCATACATCTTGTCAATGCACTCAGCCATGAATTTAAGATTGACCGCAGAAGCTGGGACATCGACGTTTAAACAATCACTAATGGGCTTACCCATATTCATCGTCTCCATCAGCGCTAGTTCTGCAGCGTTCTTATTAATAAGATCTGCGAACTTCATCATAATTCCCATGCGTTTTCTGGGTGCCATTCTTAACCATGTCTTAGCTTTATAACTCTCTTTCGCTGCCGCTACCGCCTTGTCAATATCCTTTCCTGTGCCCGCAGCACAGGTGCCAAAAACTTCGTTGGTTGCTGGATTAATCACATCGATCTTTCCGCCATCTTCGGCATCGACATATTCGCCATTAATAAACAGTCTTCCTTCGACTTTACTCTCGGCCTCACTCGCTAGTTTCGCCCAGTCGTCTTTGGTATATTCTTTCGCACTTCTTGCGTCCATTCTTCGTTCTCCTTCAGTTTTAATTATTACGCTGATGCAAAGATATCAATGCATCAACAGCTATACAAATATCGTTTCCTAATATTACGGGATTTAAATCAATTTCACATATTTGATTGTTCAACTCTATTGCGATCATTGAAAATCTTGATGCAAATTCTGCAAATGCATCGAGATCAGCTGGTTTTGACCCGCGATAACCCTCGAGTAAGGTTTTCATTTTCAACGATTCCACAGCTTTTTTGGCTGCCTCTTTTGAAAAAGGAGGCATCAATGTGACTGTATCATTCATCGCCTCAGCATAATATCCTCCAAAACCGATGGTCACCATAGGCCCGAGCTGCTGATCTGTGGTCATACCCACAATCATTTCAATCCCCTCCGATTCGATCATTCTGGCCAGCAAGGCATTGCCTGGAAGCTTTTCCTGTAGCTCTTTGTATGCAGATCTCAGTTTTTGTTCTGAATCTATATTGAGATAGACCCCGCTCAACTCAGATTTATGATAAACATCTTCAACCGCGGTCTTTAATACGAGAGGAAAATCCATTGCCTTGGCTTCGGAAAGTAATTCGTCCTCATTGTTAATGATTTTGCTTTGATTGGCATTCAAACCTAAGTCAAAAAACATATTAAGGGCATCAGCCTCACTGACAAAATTAGTTTGTTTCAATTGATCTTGGTATTTTTCTAACTTTTCAGAATCGAGATCGATATCGATCGTGTCTTTCCTGGTCAAAAAATCTCGGTATTGATGAAGGCATCGAACACCTGCAAGAAAAGATTGAATACCGTCTAAGACTGGCATTCCCATTTTTGTGGCTTCAACCACCAAGGGATGAACACCGGTTCCCTGTCTGTTTGTAACCAGAAACACTGGTTTTCCTGTTCGATCATTGGCTTGTTTCATGTAGTAATCTATATATTCCTCATGGATCAATCCAAGTGGACCTCTGTCCATCACTATTGCGGCCATAGAAGCATTTGGATCATCCAGCATTTCAGTAATACAATCTGCCATGATTTGATCGGCATCCTCCAATCCTTTGCCCCAAGCATCGAGGGGGTTGACAGCAGGAAGGCCTGGCTCAAGGATCTCTTTGAGTTTCTGAGTTGTGACATCTTCAAGCTCAGCAAACTCAACACCCTGCTGATCGGCAATATCAATCATGAGTTGTCTTTCACCGCCAGAGTCATGAATTGAGACCATGTTTCCAGTTGCCAATTGATGCGGTTGATCAAACATGATCAATGTCGTAGCAAGCTCATCCATATCCGCAACCCGTTGAATACCATATTTCTCAAACAAAGCATCGTAATAATCATCAACACCTGCCAAACCGCCAGAATGTGTAACGGTCAGTTCTGCAGATTGTTCTGTTCTGCCTGTTTTTAATACAACAATAGGAATCTTTCTCTCTTTCGCCAATTGAAAGGCCTGGATCATTTGATCTGGTTTACGAATGGTCTCAAGGAACATGCCCACCGCTTTTGTGCTGTCTTGATGAAGGACATAGTCGAGGTAATCTTCAGCGCCCACAGTGAGTTCTGATCCCGATGAGACCGAAAGGTTTAGATTAATCCTTTCCTCACAATCAATAATACCTGCAACCCCTGAGCCTGATTGACTAATAATACATATCCCACCAGGCTCATGGTTGGGCCTTGTATAGTAACCATTTACCCAGACCCCTTTTTCAATGTGAAAAAATCCCATTCCATTGGCACCACACAATAAGATGTCAGCGTCTTTCAGTTTTAACTGTATCCGATCTTTTAAGTATGGTTCCTCATCGTCGTCTATCAATAACATAGACATGATTGACATTGCTTTCACATCGGCCTCAATCGCAGCATCAATCAAACCCTCTATCCGTTGGTCTGATACTGCAAAAATTGCATGATCAACTTTTTCAGGAAGTGATTCGAAGTCTGGATAGCAGGGCACGCCAAAGGCCTCTTTATTTTTGGGATGAAGTCCAAATAACTTACCTTTAAACCCTCCATGCTGGAGGTTTTTGATTAAGCGACTTCCCATGCCACCAGAGGTGCTTGCCCCAACGATGACAATACTTTCTGGGTCTAACAGTGGATCTAGGCGGTGTGGCATGTCCGCTTAATAAAGCTCAGCTGGAGTGGTTCTTTTTCTATCGGGATCAAAGAAAGGTTTGGTAACTATGGTTGCTTCTTCCATCACCTTGTTCCATTCCAAGTCTTTCTGATAATAGATTTCTGCAATGATCTTATCCTTTCCTTTTTTCCATGGATCATGAAGTGTTGCAAAGGCAATATTTGCTTTGGCGCTTGGTGAGAACATCGCCGAAGTCACATTACCTATTTTCTTTCCCGACTGATTGTATAGATAAGCACCTTCTGCAGGTTTATTACCATTAATATTGAGTTTTACAAAGGTGTATCTTGAGCCTCTTTTCTTTTCTTCTAAAAGAGCTTCTCTTCCGTTAAATACCGGCTTGGATAAATCCACCAGCCAAGACAATCCTAATTCGAATGGCGATCTCGTGGAACCGGGTCTAATGGCTTCCTCTGCGACCATAAAATCTTGTCCTGGGACCAGTAAACCAGCTTCGATTCTAACCAAATCTAAGGCATCTAAACCAAAGGGTTTTATACCGTATATTTCACCTTTATCGAATAATCCATCCCAGAAATTTAAAGCCACATCATTGGGCATGCAAACTTCATAACCAAGGTCGCCGCTGAACCCTGTTCTTGAAATCATGATTTCCTGGCCTTGAAAGTCATAGTGCTTAATATCAAAAGGTTTAAGGTGCTCTATTGCCTCAAAGCCCATCGCTTTAAGAATGCTACAAGAAGTTGGGCCCTGCACACCCAAGCAAGCAACCTCATCGGTTACTTCCTCTATGTTTACATCAAAACCAACCGCCGAATTTCCTAGATTATCTAACTGTCTTTCCACGCATAACAACCAATATTCATTTTCCCTAACATGAAAGACGGTTCCATCGTCGAGGACTTGGCCGGCTTCATCGCACCAAACCACATAACCAACTCGACCAACAGCAATTTTATTCATGTCTCTGGTAAAGAAGCGATTCACAAACTCAGCCGCATCAGGTCCAGTTATTTTTTGTTTGACCATTGGAGTGTAATCAATAACTCCTGTGGTGTTTCTTACAGCAAAATACTCCAGATCGGTTCTGAAGTAACTTGTTGAAACGGTGTAGTCTTTCCATCGGGTCCACTCATTTAAAATATTTAACTCAGAAGTTCGCTCATGGAACGGTGTTTTATAGACTGAGGTTTTATAATGATCTTGTCGCAACATTCTAGGACTCCCTACTCAAAATTTCGTTCGCTGCATTTCTTCCAGCTAGACCCATTAAGCCGCCTCCAGGATGTGAGCCTGCACCACATAGGTAAAGTGATTCAATAGGTGACCGGTACTGTGCCATTCCTGGTATTGGTCTTAACATTAGAAATTGATCGAAGGCCAACTCACCTTGATGCCAATGTCCACCAGTAATACCGTATTCGTCTTCAAAATCTTTAGGTGATAATAGCTCGGCATGAAGAATTAATTTTCTGATTCCAGGCGCCATCTCTTCTAATTGATTTAGACAGTTCTCGAGCACAACTGGTTTTGACTGCTCCCAACCGTCTTTTAAATGATAGGCCGTGTTATTGACGATGGCTGACAAGACATGATGCCCCTTAGGCGCAAGCGACTTATCATGAATCGATGGAATAATAATTTCCATCGGCAATTGATCAGAATACTCACCGTATTTAGTAAAATCATGGGCCAATTCCAGATACTTCATATCTGGTGCATTAATAATTCGATTCCCCAAATCCTCCTTATCTATACCTTTAAATTTGGGTAGCCCTGATAAGGCCAAGTGAAGTTTGGAAGTATTCCCTCTCATTCTGATCTTGCTTATTTTATGAACATAATGAGATTCGAGATGCTTGGGTCCAACTAAGCACATAAATGTACTTCTAGGATCTATTCCTGAAACAACAATGTCGGCTTCAATGGTTTCTCCAGATTCCAAAACCAACCCTTTGATTTTATTCTCTTCGTCTAGATCAATCTGTTTAATTGGTGAATTGGTGTGAATATTTGCGCCTGCTGATTCCGCTGCTTTTTGAAGTGAATTGGAATAGCTGCTCATACCGCCTTCTGGAATTGCATAACTACCCTGAACCCCGTTTAAATCTCCTGTGAGTTGATGTAAAAAAGTAATCGAACTGTTGTTCGTTCTAGGTCCTAAACGATTACCCAGAAGTGCATCCAGGGCAATGGAGCCTTTAATGTGTTCATGGTCAAAGTATTCGTTCAAGACGTCGTGAATATTCACAGCAATATATTTCAACATTAACCTCATGGACTCCTTGCCCATGCTCCTTAGATTCCATCCTAGACTCATTAGATTTGAAAGATCTTTTCTCTCCTCAGAACCTAATCTTGGAGGTGCCTTTTGATAAGCCTTTTTAAAAAACCCGGCAAGCTTTTTCATGGTCTGTCTAAATTCTTTATACTGATCCTGCTCCCTTAATGTAATGTCATCGCCACTGATATTGTCATCATCAAAAACCAAAGCATTACCGTTAGGGTTAATTGAGATTGTTTTTAAACCACTCGCCACATAAGCTAAGCCGTGTTTATCAAGCTTCAATGATTTATGAATCTTGGAATCAACTTGATGCATTAGATGTGCGGCACCGGGAACTTTATAGCCTTCTGCCAATTCTCTGGTAGAGGCCATGCCGCCAACATCAGAACGAGACTCATAAACATCGACGCTAAAACCTGACTTTGCTAGATAAGCTGCACAAACCAAGCTATTGTGGCCAGCACCAATGATGGCTATTTTTTTATTTTTCCTAGTCATCGTTTTCAGCCTCTGGAACAATATTTTTTCGCTTAAGGTCGTAGAGTATTTCTCTAGCCGCATTGGCACCTGGAGCAGCCATTACCCCTCCTCCTGGGTGCGTGCTCGATCCACACATGTAAAAACCCTTCACTGGACCTCTAAACTGGGCATACCCCGGGAAGGGTCTATTAAAAAACATTTGATCCATGGTTAATTCACCCTGAAAAATATTTCCCTCAGTAAGGCCCACTTCGTTCTCAATGTCTTGTGGTGTTCTAATTTCAGCGTGCACAATAAGATCTTTAAAATTTGGGCTGTACTCACCAATCTGATCAATAACTGTCTGCCCAAAACCTTCTCTGTCCTTATCTGTCCACTCACCGGTTGCAAGTTTTGGAGGTGCGTATTGCACAAAAACCGACATGTAATGTTTGCCTGGAGGCGCCATGGTCGGGTCAGTCATGGTTGGTATAAGCATGTCAACATAAGGGTCCTGTGACCATCTTCCGTTCTTCCAATCGTCATAAGCCCTTTCAATTCTTTCGAGAGAATCAATAAAGTGCATGTCGGCATAGATCAGAGGGTTATCTTTACCCATAGCTGGAAACTCGGGTAACCCATCCAGGGCAATATTGAGCTTTCCTGAGGAACCATTGAACTTAAAATTATCCACTTGCTTCAGTAATTTTTCACTCAGATCTTGAGGATCAAACAAGTCTTGATAAGTTCGACGTGCATCTAAATTTGAAACCACATTTTTAGCGTGGTATTCATCGCCATTAGCTAAAACAACACCGGTTGTTTTGCCGTTCTTAACTTGAATTTGAGTAACCTCAGCATCCGTTATAATCTTCCCATCGTACTCCTGGAGTGCACCTGCTAGGGCTTTTGAAACTGAGCCCATTCCGCCTCTAGCAAAACCCCATGAACCGATACTGCCATCCACTTCGCCCATGTAATGATGCAACAGCACATAGGCAGTTCCTGGAGAATATGGACCAAGAGCGGTGCCAATAATTCCGCTTCCAGACAAAGCGGCTTTAACAATATCTGACTCAAAGTATTCCTCTAGATATTCAGCAGCGCTCATCGTGTAAAAACGAATCGTCTCATAAATTGTTTGTTCGCCTAAGCCATAGAGTCGCTTGAATAAATACAACAACTCATCCAGATCTTTTGGCCTAAAAGAAGTGGGATCAGGCGGGGTTCTCAAAAGCAAAGGTTTTATAAATCGACACTGCTTGGAGACATCTCTGCCAAATCTAACATAGGCATCAGCGTCCTTTTTAGAGAAACGACCAATCTCTCTTCTTTGTAAGTCATGATCTGAATAACCGCCAAAGATATTGCCATCTTCCATAAAGGTAACACTTCCTCCATAGGCTATAACTTGAAGGCCATGTTTTTGTAAATTGAGGTCTCGATATATTTCTGGTCTTAATAAGCTGCAGACATAAGAGCAATTTGAGTAAGTCCATCCGTCATGCAATTCTCGACTAACAGCGGCTCCACCTATGTAATCATTTTTCTCTAGAACAAGAACCTTTAATCCTGACTTTGCCAAATAAGCTGCGTTGGTCAAACCGTTGTGGCCTGCTCCTATAACTATTGCGTCATATTTTTCCAACTCAGTCTCCTTTCATTGCTCTTTCAAGAGCGTTCTCAAAAGTATTCAAGGTGGGCTCTAATGCATCTTTAGCATGCGACTCACAAATGAACCATGGTTCTCTAGGATCGAACTCGCATAATACCCCATCTTCAAGTAATTCTTCAGCAAGTTTTTCATAAAATGGGTAGTCAGAACGTTTAAAGTCTCGGGCATTTGTCGGAGCGGATTCCGATAAAAATAATCCTGACATTGATGGGTGACCGGTAAAACAATGCGGGACATTATTTTTTGTCAAAATTTTGCTAATGCCCTCTCTCAAATCAATTCCATATTGATTAACCGTTTCTAATGCGTCTGTGTTTTGCAAGATCTCTAGAGTTTTATTGGCCGCTGAGATGGCAACTGAATGCGCTGTGAAAGTTCCGCCATGGAGTACTCCACCGTATTTGATTGAACGCATTAATTCCTCTTTGCCACAAATTGCAGAAATTGGATAACCATTAGCAATGGATTTTGCAAAGGTGCATAAATCAGCTTCAATCCCAAAGAGTTCTTGAACGCCGCCTTTGGCAACTCTAAAGCCTGTTTTGACCTCATCGATAATTAATACGACATCATATTGATCGCATAAGGAACGCACCGCCTGCATATACTCTTGTGTTGCAGAAATAGAACAGCAATTTCCTAATATCGGCTCAATTAAGAGTGCCCCAATATCACCGTGTTTTTTCTTTAAAACATCCTCAAGTTTATTGGCATCATTCAAGGGAACCAAAGTGACCATCTCACCAATCTTATCTGGAACGCCATGGCTTGATGAAATCTTTTCAGGAGGTCCTGATTGAGGGTCCCAATCGTCGATGTCAACATCCCATAAAACAGAATCTGAAACCCCGTGATAACCGCCTTCAATCATTATGTATTCATCGCGCTTACTGTAAGCTCTTGCAACCCTGAGAGCGGCCATTACAGCCTCTGTTCCTGAATTGGAATAACGAACCAATTCAGCAGAAGGCACCATCGAGGAAATTTTTTGTGCAACCTCGTATTCCAGTTCAGTGGCCAGAGCAAAGACGCCGCCAATGTCCATTCCTTCTCTAGCTGCCTGATCGACTCTTTCGTCTGCATACCCAAGAATATATGGGCCATAGGCTAAGCGATAATCAATGTATTCATTGTCGTCCAGATCCCAGAGCCTGCAACCCGATGCTCGCTTGATATAAATGGTCTCGTCATCGCCCCAATATCTGAAGTTTGATGTTACCCCCAAAGGAAGTTTTTTCAGTGCTTTTTTGAAATGCTTGTTGCTTTTTTCTAATGATCTTTTACTCATCTGTTTATTCTTATAATTTATGTTTTATGTTGCTGGGAAAAAAAATTTTTGGCCCGCCAAGGCGAAGCTGAAAATATACAGATTAGTTTCTTGTATAAATGATATTGAAACGCGAATGAAGTAAATACATCATATAGTTGTATCTTATCCAAAGGGAAATGAGTTTCAAAGTAAAATTGAAAAAGAGTAAAAGATGAAAAGTACATCCGATTTAATTAAAGAAGTCGAAACGATATCAGTTGATGCAAACGGGATTACATTTGAGGTTGATACACAAGGAGAAGGTGATCGACTAGTGTTGTGTCTACACGGTTTTCCAGAACACAGTATCGCCTGGAGATTTCAGATGCCCTATCTTGCAAACCTTGGTTATCGGGTCTGGGCACCAAACCTGCGTGGCTATGGAAACACAGATGCGCCCAAGGGGTTAAAGAATTACCAGTTAGAAGTCTTAATGAAGGATGTAGAGGAACTGATTAAAGCTTCTGATGCAAATGAGGTCACGCTCTTATCCCATGACTGGGGCGCATTAATTGCTTGGCATCTTGCCATGAGAAAACCAGCCCTTATTGATCGCCTAGTAATCTGCAATGTGCCGCATCCATTTCTTTTTTGGAGAGCAATCAGCAGAAGCTTTGAACAAATTAGGCGATCGTGGTACATCTTTTTCTTCCAATTGCCTTGGATACCAGAACTGGTCTTCAGCAGAATTTCAATCGGCAGATTAATCAGGGGCGGCGCTGCTAAGCGCAAAAATTATTCAGACGAAGTTGTGGAGCTTTTCAATAAAAATACATCGCGTTCAAAGAACAGAACAGCAATGCTGAATTATTATCGTGCCATGCTTTGTGGTGGCGGAAACTATCGTCAATGGAAGCTGGGCTACCCAAAGATAAAAGTTCCCACTTTAATGCTATGGGGTGAAAAAGATGTGGCACTCTCCATGACTAGTAGCATGGGCACTGAAGATCATGTTGAAAAGTTTACAATTCGTTATTTCAAGGGGATTTCACATCATGTTCAACAAGATGCTCCAGACGAGGTCAACACGATGATCACTGCATTTCTGGGAAATAAGCGAATTCCAGAATATTCAGAACTGAAGTCCTGATTTATATTTTTTAATAACATCTCATTTTTATTCAGAGTAAAATTAGTCAATGACACGGAGTAATTAAAATGCATATTAATTTGCCAAAGAACGCCCTTGATTGGATAGATGTCGCTAAAGGGTTTCTAGAAACCACGATGCCATGGGAAGTTGAAGCCGAGATGAATGAAGGCAAGATTCCTGATGATATAGATAAAAAACACAGACAAATGGCAATTGACCTAGGTCTGAGTTCTATGGATATACCAAAAGAACTCGGTGGCAGAGCTCTGAGTAACTTGGAACAAGTTTGTGTTTGGGAAGTCCTGGGTAGAAGCACGAACGCTCTTTCATGGTGTTTTTCAGAACCTCAAGCGTGGATGCTAGACGCCTGTACCGATGAACAAATTAAACAATATATCCTGCCATTAATGGATGGGAGTCGACACGAGTGTTATGCGATAACTGAACCCGAATCAGGTTCACAGCTTGATGTTAGCGCAACAGCAAAAAAAGTTGAAGGCGGCTATGTGCTCAACGGTGAAAAATGGTTCGTCACTGGAGCCAATCATGCTGATTTTTTCTTTGTGCAAGCTGTTATAGAGTCGGAAAATGAAAAAATTGGCGATGCCATGTTTTTTCTAGATATGGGCGAAGAAGGAATAGAACATGTCAGAACACCTTTGTTTTCTCACACCTTTGATAGTCATCATCCGATCTATAAATTTAATGATGTTTTTATACCTGAAAAAAACAGAATCGGTTCAGAAAATGATGGCATGAGTTATTCACTGGCTTGGTTCAGGCGAGAGCGATTAATGATAGCCGCTCGTTGCTGTGGAGCAGCTGCAAGATTGATTGAGGAAGCCACAGAGTTTGCTAAAAGCAGACAAGTTAAAGATGGCTTTTTGGCGGAACAACAAGCGATTCAGTTCATGTTAGCCGATAGTGTGACTGAACTTTGGGCTGCCCGATTAATGCTCTATGAAACAGCAGAAGCTCATGATCGCGGTGATGACATGAAAGCACTGCATTATCGTTGCTCAGCGGTGAAATTGTTCGCATCTGAGATGGCCAACAAAGTAGCTGATCGAGTGGTGCAAATCTTCGGTGGTCGAGGCTACATGAGGGAATTTGCAGCTGAACGATTTTATCGTGAATTAAGAGTGGATCGTATTTGGGAAGGCACTTCAGAAATACAGCGACTCATTCTTGCACGAGGACTACTGAAAAAAGGCTTGAAAGACCTCTAATCAGGAGCACTTATTGAGCAGCAAACCTTCCTTTGTTGATTGGATTTATATTATTGGATTATCTGCCATATGGGGGTCCTCTTTTGTATTTATCAAAGAAACAGCACCAGTGTTTGGTCCTGTTGGATTGGTCTTTTTAAGGCTCTCGATTGCATCGATCGTACTTGGTTTATTGTTTATAAATCGAAAGGACTGGTTATTTGTTAAGAATAATCTCTTTCCTATACTGATTATCGGTGCTGCCAATATAGCGATACCATTCTATCTGTTTTCCTACGCATCATTACAAATCAATGCTGGCTCTATGGCGGTTATAAACGGGACTACCCCTCTCTTTGCTTTCATATTCTCTATGATGTTTCTGAATTTTAAATTCAAACTTTTGCAACTCTTGGGGATCGTTATGGGATTAATAGGCTTAACAGTTTTTGTCGGTCTTGAATCACTGGAGTTTGAAATCAGAGCAAACTTGGCGGCCATTATGGGTTCCATGATGTATGGCATTTCAATGGTTTACATGTATAAACTCAATTTTGAAAACGTTAAGTTAATAGCAGCAGTCAGTATGCTTGGTGCAACATTTCTAATCGCCCCATTCCTTGCATTAGAGCCTTTAACATTCGATGGACTTAATTTATATATCATACTCAGCACTTTATTCCTTGCTGTATTAGCAACTGGATTGGCCTATATTCCTTATTACACTCTGATCAAGAGCATAGGTCCTGTGAGTACATCAATTATTGCCATGCTTGTTCCTGTGTTTGGAATGTTCTGGGCTTATATCTTATTAGATGAGTCAGTAACATTGACTAAACTGCTCGGATGTTTCTTAATAATCATTGGGGTTCTAATGACCAATTTAGGTGGCAATAAAAGCTCAAAAGAATCTTAATGAGAATTAAGATAACCTATAATCTTTATTCTAATAATGATGAAATTTTTTAAACTAACATTATTAATGCTTCTGATTACTCAGACATCACATTCTGAGGGAATTGTTAATTTCTATAACTGGGCAGATTACATTGGCGAGTCGACCATCAAAGGCTTTGAGGAAGAATACGGCATAAAGGTTAATTATGATGAATACGACTCCTCTGAAATTGTGGAAGCCAAGCTTTTGGCTGGAAATTCTGGATATGACTTGGTCGTTCATTCAAGCATGTACTCAAAAAGGTTAATGCCTCTCAAAATATTTCATGAAATTGATCCTGCAAAACTCACTAATTATGCGCTCTTGGATCCAATGCTCATGGAGATGTTGGATGAAATTGATTCTGGAAATCGAATCATGATTCCATACAGTTACGGATCAACCGGAGTGAGTTATGATGCCAATAAAATCTTTGCGAGAGATCCAAATCCACCCATTGGGAGTGCTGCCATGCTTTACGATGCTGAAACCATTTCAAAGTTTGCAGATTGCGGAATCAGCATCCTTGACTCACCCACTGATGTCATTCCTCAAGCACTTGTTTATTTGGGTTATGATGACAGCTCCAAAGATCCTAAAGAGCTGCAGGAAGCCGAGGATCTCTTACATGGAGCTAGGCCCTATATCAAGAAATTCACCTCGAGTACTTTACTCAATGACCTTGCTAACGGAGACGTTTGTATTGCCATGAGTTGGGCTGGGGATTACGCTACAGCAAGCAGTAGGGCCCGAGAAGCTGGAAAAGACATAGATCTGAGATATTTTGTTCCAGAAGAGGGAGGACTCTTATGGGTAGACATTGTTGTGATCCCTAAAGATGCAAAAAATATCGAAAATGCATATTTGTTACTAGATTATTTATTACGACCAGAAGTCAGTGCAGATTTCGTTAATCTCACTCATTACGCAAGCCCAGTACCGGCATCAAATCCATTCATAAAAAAAGAGGTCTTAAATGATCCAGCGGTATACCCTACTCCTGAGATCATGAATCGATTATTTTTCACTGAGGTTGACCCGCCAAAATATACTCGTATTAAAACGAGAATTTTCAGCCGATTCAAAACGGGCATTAAAAAAAGAGAGAAAAAATGACAAACACCGATAAAAAATTCATAGAGATAAAAGGGGTGAGCAAAAATTTTGGCGATGTTCTAGCGGTTGATAATGTTGATCTGGAAATCAAAAAAGGGGAGCTATTCTCAATCCTTGGAGCATCTGGATCTGGAAAAACAACGCTATTGAGAATTCTTGCCGGCCTAGAAATACCTAGCCAGGGAAGCATTTTAATTGATGGTGTCGATATGACCCAATTGGCACCGTATGATCGGCCTGTCAACATCATGTTTCAAAACTATGCCTTATTTCCTCACATGAGTGTTTTTGAAAACATTGCCTATGGCTTAAAAAAAGAAGGCATGCAAAAAGATAGCATCCATGAAAAAGTTCAGAAGATGCTTTCTTTGGTCAAGCTAGAAGGCTATGAAAACAGAAAACCAAATCAACTCTCAGGAGGCCAATCACAAAGGGTTGCCTTAGCAAGATCCTTGATCAAAGAACCCAAGGTGCTTCTTCTCGATGAGCCCATGGCTGCCTTGGATAAAAAACTGAGGCAAAGCACTCAGTTTGAGCTAATGGATATCCATGATGAGCTAGGCATAACCTTTGTGATTGTGACTCATGACCAAGAAGAAGCAATGACGCTCTCAGACAGAATCGCAATTATGGAGCAAGGTCAATTTGTTCAAATAGGGTCACCGAATCTAATTTATGAAAACCCGAAATCTAAATTTGTGGCTGATTTCCTCGGCAACATCAATCTAATGGAAGCGACTCTGATAGAGCGAGAAGACAGCAAGATTGAGGTCGACTGCAAAGCTTTGGGTGGAAGGCTTGTTCTCAATGCAGATCATGATATTAGCCACACAGAAGCTCTTTCGGTTGCTTTGAGACCAGAGAAAATTATGATTGGAAAAGAAGTTCCACAAAAAGAAAACTATGTCAAAGGCTCAGTGGAAGATTTTGGTTATTTTGGAAACCTTTCAATCTACAGAGTCAGAACCGACAACGGCATCATCATTCAAGTGAGTAAACAGAACAGAGACCGAGTTGAGCAGTCAATAAAATGGGAAGACGAAGTCTACCTGACTTGGGACGATGAAAGCCTGATGTTATTGGGTGATTAGTGTCGGGTCTACTCGTAAACACGAATAATTCTTTCAGAGAAAACTTATGGAGATACTTCATAGTTGCCATTCCATATATATGGCTATTGCTATTTTTTCTTGCGCCATTTGTCATTGTCTTCAAGATCAGTTTGGCAGATCCAATCATTGCACAGCCACCTTTTACGCCGCTTCTTAATGAAGGGGAAAACGGTCAGCTAACAATTTACACAACATTCGATAATTTCCTTTATTTGTTTCAAGATTCGCTCTACTTCATAACCTATCTGAATTCCGTTAAACTTGCCTTTATCGCAACGTTTTTTACGCTATTGATTGGTTATCCAATTGCATACGGAATAGCACGATCGCCACAACCGACACGCAATATATTGCTCTTACTGGTGGTGATACCTTTTTGGATCTCATTTCTCTTAAGGGTTTACTCATGGATGGGAATCCTTAAGACAAATGGCCTGATCAATGGTTTCTTTCTTTGGCTCGGAATAATTGACCAACCCTTGGAACTTCTTTATACGGATACCGCGGTCTATATTGGTATGGTTTATTCGTACCTGCCCTACATGATACTTCCCCTCTATGCCAATCTCGTAAAACTTGATGTTAGACTTTTGGAGGCTGCCTCCGACTTAGGGGCAAAAAAATGGCAAGGATTCATAGACGTGACTTTGCCATTATCGATCCCAGGAATCATAGCCGGTTGCTTATTGGTCTTTATTCCTGCAATTGGTGAGTATGTGATTCCAGCACTGCTTGGTGGTGCAGATACACTGATGATTGGCAGAGTTCTGTTTGATGAATTCTTTTTAAACAGAGATTGGCCAGTGTCCTCAGCGGTGGCCATTGTTCTTCTATTGTTGTTGGTATTGCCAATAGTCTATTTCCAAAAGAAGCAAGCTCAAGAGAATGAAGGAGCGATGGCGTAATGCTTAATCAAAGATCAAGATTTATTTTCTCAGCATTGTGTTTTGGTTTTGCGTTCCTCTATATTCCCATTCTTCTGGTCATCATCTATTCGTTTAATGACTCACGATTGGTAACCGTATGGGGAGGATGGTCACTGAAGTGGTATGTCGAATTATTCAATAATGAAAATATTTTGAATGCCGCATTGTTGAGTTTCCAGATAGCTGCAATCACGGCAACATTTGCGACCATCATGGGAACAATGGCTGGGTTTATCATGGCAAGAATAAAAAAGTTTAGAGGAAGACTGTTATTTTCTGGAATGATTGCATCGCCTCTGGTGATGCCGGAAGTAATTACGGGGTTGTCCCTGCTACTCCTTTTTGTTTCACTTCAAGATTTTATTGGATGGCCGTCATCAAGGGGTATGAATACCATTACGATTGCACATATCACATTCTCCATGGCCTATGTTGCGGTAATTATTCAATCAAGATTGACCGAGGTGAATGAATCATTGGAAGAAGCTGCCATGGATCTGGGAGCGAAGCCAGTTAGAGTTTTGTGGGATATCACCTTGCCAATCATTTTTCCGGCAATGATCTCAGGATGGCTCTTGTCCTTTACCTTGTCATTGGATGACCTTGTAATTGCAAGCTTTGTTTCAGGGCCAGGGGCTACGACATTACCCATGTTAATTTTTTCAAAAGTCAGATTAGGGGTGTCGCCTGATATTAATGCCTTAGCAACAATCTTGATTCTAATAGTGACAGTTGGAATATGCATCGCTGCATGGATAATTAATCGTCAAAAAGATTCTAAATCTATATCCTAGACAATCTTAATTTAATTTTATTATGGCCAAAGACGATATTTCAGCACTAAAAGCCTCCTTTGAAAGGGCCCTGGCATTCCTAAATGCCGGCGATGCAAAAATGGCAGAAAAAATTTGTCGCTCTGCATTGAATGAAATTTCAAGCGGAGAACCAAATCTCCAAGTCTTATTGTGCGTGTCTCTTATTCGTCAAGGTCGCTCTGGTGCGGCTGTAAAGAGGCTCAAGCATACCCTTCGGATGTTTCCTGACTTTCCTCAAGCTCATGAGGAATTAGGTAACGCCTTGCTTGCTCAGAACAATCCAGATAAAGCCATAGAGTCATTTAGAAAGGCTATAGAATTGAACCCTGAGAATGCTAGTGCACTCATAAAATTAGGAAAGATTTATTCTGCTCTCGGCAGAAAAGAAGAAGCCGAAGAATCCTACAAAGCAGCTCTAGCCTTGGACCCCATCCAGGAACAACTAGCAACAGCGACCCAGTTGTTTGCAAGGGGAGAGGTTGAAGAAGCAGAAAAATTATGTAGAGAAGTTCTTAAGAAAAAACCCGATGATGTTAATGGACTTGTGCTCCTCGCTTCCATTGCATCAAAGATGGAACAAAAAGAAGATGCGATAGTGCTCCTTGAAAGAGCAGTGGAATTAAAACCTAAATTCGCTAGAGCTTGGGCTGATCTTGCAGAATCCTATTCAGAAATAGAAGATTACGGTAAAGCATTAGATGCGGTTCAAAGAGTTATCCAATTGCAACCAGATTTACCCTTTGGGTTTATGATCAGAGGCAGCATTCTTGGAAAAATGCACGATCACGACGGCGCCATTAAATCCTATGGGGATGCTTTAAAAATAGAACCAGATCATATGGGAAGCAATATGGGCCTAGGTAACGTCTTAAAAACTGTTGGTCGTTATGAGGAATCTGTTGCTGCTTACAAAAAATGTGTTGAGATACAGCCAATATTTGCAGAAGCTTACTGGAGTCTTGCGAACCTGAAAACCTATACTTTTGATGAAACAGAAATTAAAGCGATGGAGGAGCATGTAAAAAATGATCAAATGCCAATCAACAATAAAGCGTTTTTTCATATCGCTCTAGCTAACGCTAAAGAAAAACAAAAAGATTATGAAGAAGCTTGGGTTAATTTTGAAACAGGTAATGAATTAAGGAGACGCGAAGAAGTCTACGACTCAGTTCAAACGCAAGTAACCCATGATCAGCTGATTGAAGTTTTTAATGAAGAGCTAATAGCATCGATCAAAGGTAAAGGCTGCCCAAGTGAAGCGCCTATTCTTATTGTTGGCCTCCCTAGATCAGGTTCAACGCTCATTGAACAAATCTTGGCAAGTCATTCTCTAGTTGAAGGCACTAAGGAATTACCAGATTTATCCCTGTTGGCAAGAAAATTAACCAAATCAAGACCTCAAGGAATTAAATATCCCGATGCTGTTAAAGATATGTCTAATGAAGAGTTAATTGAATATGGTGAGGATTATCTGACCACCACAAAAAGATACAGAACTGATAAACCGCATTTTATCGATAAGATGCCTAACAACTTTGCAAACATTGGATTCCTAAAAATAATATTACCCAATGCTAAAATCATTAATGCTCAAAGAAATCCACTTGATAGTTGCATTAGCTCATACAAGCAACTCTTTTATAAAGGACAGTCGTGGAGTTATGATTTATTTGAGATTGCAGAGTACTATCTTGAATATCAAAGAATTATGGATCACTGGCACACACTGTTTCCTGGAGAGATCTTGGATTTAAAGTATGAAAATCTTATTAATAATCAACAAGATGAAACTGAAAGGCTTCTCAAATACTGTGGTCTTGAATGGGAAGAACAATGTCTCAAATTCTATGAAACTGAACGATCAATCAATACTGCTAGCTCTGAACAAGTCAGGCAGCCTATCTATAAAGGAGCAATGAATGCCTGGAAGAACTATGAGAACCATATTGGTCCATTGATCGAGACACTGGAACCTGTGTTAAGCCCTGAAGATTTGCAGTAGATCTAGTTAAGTGTTTTCGCCTTGGACCTTATATCCGGAGGCATATAATCAAAAATAAAGGTAATTCGATCCTCCTTGCCTCGATTCATAACACTATGCGTTGACTGATTATTGACTTCATAAACCTTGCCCAATTCAAGGTGAAAGGGCCGACCTCCGATCGTAAATCGAACATTATCATTTGTCGTAATTGGTATATGGATTCGATGAGCTATATGAAATGAGGGGTGTTTATCCACATGGGGTGTTATTCGTTCGCCTGCAAAGAGTTTTGCTGCCATCGCCCTTATAATTGTGCCTCCTGGCTCATAATGTTTTTTGATAATTTCATCCATTAAAGGAATTGCTAGATCGGCCATATGATCCCACCCTTTCTCTTTGGAAATATTTATCTCAGGCCAGCCGTCACAAAAAATCATAACCAGTGAACTCGTCTTTTTATGAACATCAAACATTTCCTGCCGGCTTAGATTTTGATTCCAAGCAACTTCATCAAGCGAAAGAATGCGATCTCTCAAAGGAATGTGATCGATCTCACCGAGTTCTTTTAAAGGTTCTCCAATGTTCATATTTATGCCTTTTATTTGGTTCTAGCTCATTTTACTTAAATCTATTTACAATGTAAAAAATCAAGTCAATAAATCACTCGATTATTGTTGACATTTCTCCTTTTAAATCAATATCTTATTTAACTTAAATTAACATTATTCTTTATATCTAACTATTATTGTGAATTTTTACCAAAAAATGTAGTAAAAAAACAAAGCTATTAATGCTTGTATTATCTTCATTATGTTATAGTATTTCCTACTAGATATGGCTTTTGGGGTTAGTAATTCTATGAAGTCTGTCTATAATTATTTTATAAAATAAATTTTAACTAGGGGTTAAATATTATGTCGACGTTAACTAAGACACAAAAAGTAACTAGTGTAGCAGCCGCTGTTTCTGCAGCTTTGGCTGGATACACAACTTCACAAGCTCAGTTGGAAGAAATTGTAGTAACAGCTACTAAGAAAGCTGAAAGCCTTCAAGACATTGCTGGATCTGTTCAAGCAATCACAGAAGACCAACTGAAAAAGGCACAAGTTGTCAACATGGAGGACTATGCAAAACTCATACCTTCAATGAGTTATGTTAATTACACTCCAGGAACAGGTAAGGTTTACTTCAGAGGTATTGCTGATGATAACGGTACCTTCATAGCAGAGGAATCAACTGCTCTATACATTGATGAGCAACCAGTAACTCAATCTGGTATGGCTGTCGATGTTAGAATGATTGATATTGCTCGTATCGAGGCTCTTGCAGGACCTCAAGGAAGTCTATACGGTTCAAGTGCACAATCAGGAACCATCAGGATTATTACCAACAAACCAGACCCTAGTGGGTTTTCAGCATCAACTGATGTAACTCTCAGAGCTTCAGCAACATCCCCTAGGAATGAAGACAGCTGGGAAGTTTCAGGTATGGTTAATGTCCCAATTTCAGATAATTTCGCAATCCGTGCTGTTGGCTTTACAGCAACAGATGGTGGATATGTAGATGTTGTCGATGGGAACAGTGCTAGATTTGGTCTTAACAATAACTCAGCATTCAATCCATCAGCGGTTCGAGAAGACGTTAACACTTTCGAATCTCAAGGTGGAAGAATTTTTGCCAGATGGGATATGGATGACGGGTATGTTCAAGCTGGAGTCTCAATGCAAAATAATAGTGCAGATGGCTACAACTACTTTGACCCAACAGTAGGAGATCTTCAAAGAATATCCTTCTACGATGAACCACGTGACGATGATTGGACTCAACTTTCACTGACCGTAGAAAAAGATCTTGGTTTTGCGAAGTTAATCTCTGCAACGTCATATTTTGATAGAGATGTCTACTACATCAATGACAGATCAGTTTATTCAATGTATTTTGGAACTTTCTGTTACTACTACAACGGTGCACCAGCAGGATGGAGTAAATATTGCTTCCAACCTGTAGGTACTGCTTATTGGTATAACGATGTTCCTGGTTTCAATGAGCTGATCCAATGGAACAGTTCAAAAACCCAAGAGTTTAGACTCTCTAACCAGACTGATGAACTTGACTGGGTGGTAGGGTTTTTCTACCAAGAACGTGAGGAAGGATGGGACTTCCACACTGAAACTGTTAATTACAGAGATTCAGTGGGATATCAAAATCGATTAAATTACCTCACTTACTATCTACCAGATCGACTTCCGCTTGCACCAACAGATCGATGGTGGTCTTCATATGACAGAACAACTTGGGAAACCATGGCTGTCTTTGGTGAAATTAACTATCGATTCGATGAGGATTGGGAGCTAACAGTTGGTGGACGATACTTCGATCGTGAAGCTGATAAAACTTATTGGGTAGAGAATCCAAGTGGTGCATTAACTGCTGATGGAATTCTGCCTAAGAACAAAAGAGATAATCCGAGTAATACTGATTTTGTTCCTAAAGTAAGCATTAAATACAATGTGAATGATGACACCATGGCGTATGTTCTTTACTCAGAAGGCTACAGACCAGGTGGTGTAAATCGAGGTAGATCATCTGCCCCAATTTACCCTGATTCATACGATGCTGACTTCTTAGAGAACTATGAATTTGGTGTGAAAACAACACTAGCAGATGGTCGAGTAAGACTAAATGCGACGTATTTCACAATGGACTGGGATAACTATCAGATCGAGCTTGTTGACCCTAGTAACCTGCCTTGTGGCTCTGCAGATGCATACCCTGCCCCTCAATGTGGACAGCCATGGCAAAAAGTGGTGGCAAACCTAGGATTTGCAGGATCTGATGGATTCACTCTGGAAATCCTTGCCGCAATCGGAGACAACACAGAAATGGGTTGGAACTCTCAATGGGTAGAAGCTGAAACTGTGACTGCATTAGCAGACGGTAGTGCCCCAGCAGGATCGAGATTGCCACAGGTTCCTGAGTTCAAAACCAACATGTGGATTGAAAAGAATATGCAGATCAGCGCCTTTGGTGCTAACGAAGCCTTTATCAGAGGTTCAGTGAGTTACACTGGAGATTCTGTAAGTGCAGTTCAACCTGATTATTCTTTCATGCAAAAATCCTACACGATTGCCGATGCTAAATTCGGTATCTTAGGTGATGATTGGGAAGTTAATTTCTTCATCAATAACATTACTGATGAAAGAGCAGAGATTGCCGTTAACGATTGGTATTTCGACTTCTTCTTTGGAAGAGGAAGACAGTACACTAATAGACCTAGAGAAATAGGTATTAGATACACCAAACGTTGGTAAAATCTTCGTAAGATATAAAAAGCCCCTCATTGAGGGGCTTTTTTATTCCAAATAGCCTATATACAATAGTTATTTATTAATACTCAGAAAAGCTAAGATGACAAAAT
>CAZLQT010000010.1:0-25215 GCA_964561815.1 uncultured Woeseia sp. | reverse complement strand
TACTTGTTGTAATATACCCTGAGGAGAGATGGCAGAGTGGTCGATTGCGCAGGCTTGGAAAGCTTGTAAAGGTTAATAGCCTTTCGAGGGTTCGAATCCCTCTCTCTCCGCCACGATATTAATCTCTATAATTTAGCGGTGGTTCCCTATCACCCAACAAAGGCATGTATTCAAAATCTTCTCCAACATTAATCAATAATTCTTCTTTTGCTCTAAGAGCTATATTGGGATCTAGATAAATTTCCTGAGCCGTCTCAGATAACACTTGAACAGCTAATTTAGTGCCTTTTAAGCCTATTGTAGTGCCTCCTGAGGCAACGGCTTGCCAAGAGTGTGCTGATGTTCCAGGAACCCAGCTTGCTATTCTTACACCACCTGTAGGAACTAACCAACTCACATCACCAACATCTGTTGATCCATAACCGTGAGTTGATTTATAAGAGAGTATATTTTCCTGATCACCAATTTTTGCTGTTGGATTCAAAAAGGTTTGATGAATTTCTTTTGCGTATTCTGTTTCAGCTGAAGAATATTTTATTCCTCCACGATTAGTTAATTTATCATGCATGATGCGTTGCAGTGTGTCGTTCGGCATTAATGGAAAGTTTCCATGCATTACTTCATAACTAACAGAGGTCCCTGTACCCATTGCAGCACCTTCTGCTGCTTTGACAACTCGTTCAAAGAGTTGTGCGACCATTTCTCTTTTTGGGTGTCTGACGTAATAATAAACTTGAGCCTCATCGGGAATAACGTTAGGAGCATTTCCTCCTTTGGTAATCACATAATGAATTCTTGATTCTTGGGGTATATGTTCTCTCATTAGATTGACCATCATGTTCATTGATTCAACACCATCAAGTGCTGACCGACCTTGTTCTGGTGCAGCAGCTGCATGTGCAGATATGCCATCAAATGTGAATCGTGCAGATTTATTAGAGTTCGAGGTTCTAGGTCTTGCATGACTTACACTACCTGGGTGCCAATGAAGTGCCACATCAACGTCATTAAATAATCCTGCCCTGGTCATATAAACTTTTCCCGATCCTCCTTCCTCAGCAGGGGTTCCATAAAACCTTATAGTTCCTTTGATGTTATTGGCTTTTATCCAGTCTTTAATAACAACTGATGACCAAGCTGAACCAGCTCCGAAGAGATGATGACCGCAGGCATGACCGGCTTGGTTATCTTTGTATGGTTCTTTAAAGGGCGATGCACTCTGAGCTACACCGGGTAGAGCATCAAATTCTCCAAGAATCGCAATCACAGGTGAGCCTGAACCGTATTCAGCGATAAAAGCAGTAGGAATATCAGCCACATTAGTTTGTATCCTGAAACCGTGATCTTTTAAGCTATCTTGAAGTAGTTTTGAGCTTTCGTATTCTTGATAACCCACCTCAGCAAGATCCCATATGGTCATCGCAACATTTTCAAACTCTGATTGGTGTTTATCGATGGTTGAATCTAAGGAGTGATTAGAAGCCCATAAATGCGAACTAATTACAAAAGTTAAGAGCAATATAATTTTTTTCATAAACGAATCCTAACAAATCTATTAATAATCAAAAAGGTTAATCAAGATGGGGAATAACGGTCTCAGCTATTAATTCCATAGAATCTTTAGGATCCTTGTATAACCTAATAGCAAATTCATCCAAACCATTTCTTTTAAATTCCAAGAGTTCTTCTACCATTTTTTCGACATCATTCCTATCACCAGCAAAGGTAAGGTTATCGAGAAGTTTATCTAGTATTGAATCAGGGACATTTTCAATGATGTCAGTGTTGTTTGCATAAGCATGAGCAAACGACTGGAAGTTATCTTCAACTAAACGAGACTCATCCTCATCGAGAAACGTCGAGATGTACCAATGATCCAACATCCCACGGACAAAAAGCTTGGATCTTGCTTCTGCTTTAGACTCTTCCTTATCAGTTTTTATATGCCAAGCAAATAGATTACTGATTGAGAAGTCATTTCGATTGCGATTGTTGTCTTTTAATGATTGCTCTATGGTTGAGATGCATTCACCCATTCGATCCAAAGTCACGTCACTCATGATTAAACCATCAGCCAGTTCAGTGGCCATTGCTAGCATTTTTGGCTTTGTCGCACCAACATAAATTTCAGGACAGGGTTGATTGATCCATTCAGGTTTAGGCCCATTAATTTGAAATACTTGTTCGTTGAATGATATAGGATCACTAGCGGATAATCCTTTTAGAAATTGGATGCATTCTCTAACACCTTGGACCATATTAGGGTACATGGTTCGTCTATCAGGTTTTAACCCCATTGCGATTAGTGTTCCACCACCGCCCCCTATGCTAATTTTTGCTCTACCTTTAGTGTATTGATTTAAACCAAATAAGAGATTGGATAACTTTAACGGATGAGTTTCAAAGGGACTTACAGCAACTGGGCCCATTTTGATATGACTCGTTTCTTTTGCAAGCGCAGTAAAGTTAATAAACGGGTCTACTGCAGAAGGGTAATTTGCGGTTAAAACACCGGCAAAACCAAGATTCTCTGCGATAACTCCTAACTCTTTAAATTCATCGGTGGTGTGAGTTGGGTCAATAATTATATCTATTTTCATAAACACAAAGACTATCAAATCTATTCAGATTCACAAAGGTAAGGTTTTTGTTAAAATAAGAATATGAAAAATACTCTAACTGATAATATTCTCCTAAGCTTGCTGGCCTTTGAATATCTGTTCTTTGGACTATGGGGTTTACTGGATCCGATCGCCTTGTCTAACCTGATTGGTTTTACTTTTAATGAGATCACATCATTCAGTGAATTCAGGGCTCAGTACACATTCTTCACGGCATTGGGTGTGCTTTCAGTCGTTGCTATATTTAGAAATGAATTAGTGTGCAGAACTTATTTTATTTTAGCTCTACTCAACGGGGCTTTTGTTATCGGGCGGACATTAGGAATATTTCTTGATGGCATGCCTGACCAGACTCTTTGGACGATATTTGTGGTTGATCTCGCTGTCTTCTTATTGTGCTCGTGGCGTTATCGTGCACTTACAAATACCTAAATATTTTTCTCTAGAAAATCAATTGATCTATCAAATGCCAGCTCCGCTGAAGGCTGATGATAGTCACCTCTCATTTCACAGTTAAACCCATGACCTGCATTAGGGTAGGTATGAATAGTTGCTTCTGGATAATGTTTCTTAATCAGGTTCACACTTTCCATCGGTATGGCTATATCTTGTTCACCAAAGTGGTACATTATTGGGCAATCAGGCGATTTGTCTAAATGATTCTCAGCGATCAAGCCACCGTAGTAACTCACCGCACAACTCACGTTTAATTCTGAAGCTGCGATATGAGTCAGCATTCCACCAAAACAATAGCCCACAATAGCCACCGGCCCATCAGCTATTGATATTGCCGCATCTATATCATTCATTGCGTGTGTAATATCTAATCGTTCTTTGTAAGTTTTACCTTCTTTAATCTGGTTGTAATCAAGAATAATGTCTTTTTCAAATCGATCGAAGAGAGCTGGGGCTATAGCTTTATATCCCTTATTGGCAAATGATTGGCAAACAGATTTAATATGATCGGTAATGCCAAAGATTTCTTGAACAATGATAATGGTGCCTTTCTCTTCAATTTGAGACGGGCTCACATAAGCATCTAACTCGTGTTTGTCTTTAGAAACTAATTCAATCTGCATAGCATCTCTTCCTTGTGTATCATCAAGAGTTTATTAGAATGTCTAATATTATGGAAGTTAAAGGTAAACGAGTAATTGTCACTGGCGCTGCTTTAGGAATAGGGAAAGCAATGACCAAATCATTTTTAGACTCTGGAGCAGAAGTTGTCATTGTTGATATCAATGAAGAAGCTTTAAAAGAAACAGCTAGTGATTTAGATGTGAAATGCATCACCGCTGATGTTTCATCAGAAGATGTTGTCAAGGACATCATTTCAGCTTCTAACTCTTCTATGGGCGGAATAGATATCTTTTGTTCAAATGCAGGTGTCGCTGGGAAAAGCGGTTTGTTAAATACAACGGAAAAAGATTGGTTAAATATATGGGGTGTTAATGTTATGTCTCATATTTATGCAGCCAAACACACGCTTCCACAAATGTTAGAGCAAGGGAGTGGCTATTTTGTTAACACAGCTTCGGCAGCAGGTCTTCTGACTCAGGTCGGAGCAGCCGGTTATTCAGTTACTAAAGCAGCAGCAGTCAGTTTTGCTGAATGGCTTAAAATAACCTATGGGAGCAGGGGAATTGGTGTATCGTGCCTATGCCCTCAAGGAGTAAGAACCTCCATGGTGGAAGATGCCCCGGGCATTGTAAGTGCTCTAGTCGGTATAGACGGCATTATGGAGCCAGCAGACGTTGCTAACGATGTTATTAATGCCATTGAGACGGATCAGTTTTTAATTGCCCCCCACGAAAAAGTCCTCGAATATATTAATATGAAAGCCCAAGATTACGATCGATGGATCGCAGGGATGCAGAGTCTTCAAGCTCAACTCTTAGATAATTTCCCAGAAGCAGAGGAGATGATTAAATAATCAAGCTCTGAGTTGCTCTAGGGCAATTGGAATAGCATCGATATACCGTTGTATATCTTCTAATTTACCCATGCTTATTCTTGACCACTGATTAAAGTCACCGTATTTGCCTCTAATCAGTATATTCATTTTTAACATCTCATCTCTGAAATCATTGGCATCGATATCACCAAGATTAACAAAGATAAAATTAGTTTCAGACGGTAGTGCACTTAACCCATTTGAGGCGATCCCTTCATAGACCATTTCTTTAGCTTCTAAGATCATAGATTTTGAAAACTTTAGAAAGGCTTCATCGTTGTAACTGGCAATAGCACCGGCTAATCCCCCCAGGGAAACCGAGAATTCACCACTGCCGTTTTTCTTGATCGAATCGATAACATCCGGTTGAGCAATAATATAACCAATCCGCTCACCCGCAAGCCCGTATATTTTTGAAAACGTTCTTGAAACCGCGACGTTATATCCTTCTCTGACCAAATCGATCATTGAATTATCATCGGGTTTATTTGTAATTTCATTGTAGGCTTCATCCATAATAACCAGAGTGTTCTTGCTCATATTGATAACGCTGGTTCTCAGTTCATTTGAGTCCAGTAATAAACCCGTGGGATTGTTGGGATTAACGATAGAAACGGAAGAGATATTTTTAGCAGATATTGACTCAATAGCTTTAAGATTGATTTCTAAGTTATCGCCATTATCGATCCGAATAACTGTACCGCCAATATTCTGAGCATAACCCAGATGAGAATCCCAGGTAAGTTCGGTGGTGGCTATAGGGTTCTCTCTTGATTTAGCCTGCACTAAATAACTTAAAGCTTGTGTGGACCCAGCACTAATGGTGATGTTTTGGGTGTCGACATTATGTCGTTCTGCAATCATCGATTTTAATCGATTAACCAGTAAATCAGGATAGTAAGCCCCCTTGTGAGAAGATTCTTTTATTGCCTTGATCGCTAATTCACTTGGACCGTAATAATTTTCGTTCCAATGAAGTTGAGCCAATCCTTCTCGAGGACCATAAACCATAGGTTGAGCCAAAACAGAGAAGGGGATTACTTTAGCTGTCGCTCCTGCACCAGCAAGTCTTATCGAGTTTGAAAGAAAGCCTCTTCTTGAAACGCCCATATAATTCTTAGTTTAAAAAATAATAATAACTTTAACATTTAATAGATGAAGGTACTATCTGTCTATAATGAAAACTTCAGGCACCAATTTCCAAAAAAAAGTCTGGAAAGAAATTAAGAAAATTCCTAAAGGTGGAACAAAATCTTACAAGGAATTAGCTATTGCAATAGGTCATCCTAAGGCAGCAAGAGCAGTTGCCAATGCATGCGGTAAGAATCCAAATCCAATTATCACTCCCTGTCACAGAGTAATTGCTTCAGATGGATCGATTGGTGGATATTCAGGTGAAGGTGGCGTTAATAAAAAAAGGGCATTATTAGCTCATGAAGGTGTTTATTTATAAGCGCTATTCATGGATTCTAATATTGATAAAATTCACTAATCAAGAGCAATTGATTAATATGTATTTAAGCCTAATTAATGGAGATATATAGATGAAGGAATTTAAAGGGAAAACGGCCGTTATAACAGGCGCTGCTAGTGGTATTGGTTATGCTTTAGCAGAGAAATTTGCAAAAGAAAAAATGAATATAGTTCTTGCTGATATAGAACAAGATGCTTTGGATAGTGCTGTAAAAAAGATTGCAGATCACGGCGTAGAAGCTGTGGGTCTAAGAGTTGATGTTATGGATAAAGACGCCGTTACTTATCTTGCTGAAGAATCCATTAAAGCCTTTGGTAATATTCACATCCTTTGTAACAATGCCGGCGTCGCCAGCACTGTGGCAGCGGATGGAATATGGGATTTCGATGCAAGTGACTGGGAATGGGTCTTAGGTGTTAATTTTTATGGAACTTTATACGGGATCCAATCCTTTGTGCCGCATATGATCAAACACAAAGAAGAAGGACATATCCTCAACACCATCTCATTGGCAGGTATATTGCCAGGAGAGGCTATATACGGAGTAAGCAAACATGCCGCACTGGCACTGAGTGAATCTCTTTGGCAGGGCTTAAAAAAGGCTAAAAGTAAAATTGGAGCTTCAGTTTTATGCCCAGGTTTTGTAGCCACAAACATCATTGAGTCTGACCGCAATCGTCCAGAGAACTTGCCAGCAAAAAGTAAAGCTAATTTCGTATTAAAAAAATTGGCAGCTACAGTGCTAAAAAGAGGTAAAGAGCCAAACGAGATAGCAGACGTTACATTTGATGCAATTCAGGAAAATAAATTCTATATTCTTCCGCACACAAATTACGATGAGATGATTAAAGAAAGGTATAACCGGATTCTCGATAGAACAGAACCTCAAGAAGCAGATATGCAAGAAGTTTTATTAGGAACATTGATGAGTAATAAAGGCGAGTGGTAGACGGTTTTAGAGAGCATGCAGATAATAAAATCAATCGGTTATGTTATATCTTCAGTCATTGGATTGTCTGTACTATTATTGCTGATCCTTTTTTTCACAGAGACCTCAGATTATGAGGTGACTCAGATCACTGGTTGTAAATCGGATTCTCAGATCACCGTCTTTTGTGAGTTTAGCAAACCGGAAGATATTGTTGTTCTTCCAGATGACCGGCACTTATTAATTTCAGAATTTGGTGCAATTGTTCCCCTTAGCCCAGAAAACTTACCTGGTCAGATCTCATTGTTTGATACAGATACAATGAAAAAGAAACCCATTAAACTAACGCTCGGTGAGAATGTATGGGGCGATAACAGTTGTGAACGCGAAGATCTGTTGCTCTCACCACATGGAATTGATCTTAATCAAAGATCAGATGGACGATATCAACTTGCTGTGATCAACCATATGCCTCAAGAGACCGTTGAAATGTTTGAGTTATTAAATATTGATGATGCCTGGGTACTGCAATGGAGAGGCTGTGTGGATGCACCTGAAACGGCTTATTTCAATGATGTTGCATTGAAGAGTGATGGAAGTTTCTTTTCAACACACATGTATGAAAAAGGCTTATCCTACTTCAGTTTAGCCTATATCTCTTATGCTAAAACAGACACAGGCTATGTTTATCAATGGAATAAAGAGAACGGTTTTACGAGAGTTCCAAATTCTGAAGGCTCATTTCCCAACGGCATCTCAATCTCAGATGATGAGAGAAATTTATTTATTAATTATGTCTTTAATCACAGAACTGCAAAGTTAAATCTGTCTAATCTAACTATAGAAGCAGAGCACTTTACCAAAGGCACGCCAGATAATTCATCGATTGATGGTGAGTTTATTTGGGTAGCGATACAAGACAATACCGGGACAGATTTATTAATCCATTGTGACGAGACAGTGGTTCAGTGTTCATTGCCGTTTACGATTTATAAACTAAGACAAGATGATTTATCTGAAGTTGAAAGATTCTCATTCAAGCAAACACAAATCGGTTCGGTTACAGTAGGGGTACCACATAAAGAAAAAGTTTGGTTAGGTACTTTTATGGGCGATCGAATTGCAACCTTTAACCTTAATCAAGAGTAATAAAAATGAAAGCGTATTTATGCAGAGAGTTTGGTCCGATTAATTCACATAAAGTTGAAGAAATTGATAGTCCAACTCCAAAAGACCATGAAGTTTTAATCGATGTCTATGCAGCCGGAGTTGCATTTCCTGATGTCTTAGTTGTGCAGGGGTTGTATCAAATTAGACCCGATTTTCCTTTCTCACCGGGCGGTGAATTTGCTGGTGTGGTCAATTCCATAGGAGATAAAGTAAAGATGTGGAATGTTGGCGATCGGGTTATTGGCTTTAAAGGCAGTGGCGGTTTTTCAGAACAAGCGATATGCAATGAATACAATATAATGCCGCTTCCCGAGTCAATGGATTATGTGACTGGATCTATTTTCCCTCTCAATTACGGAACTTCAATTCATGCTTTCAAACAGCGAGCTGAGTTGCAAGCTGAAGAATCGGTACTCATTATGGGTGCAGCAGGAGGGTTAGGCATCACAGCAATACACGTCGCAAAAGCCATGGGCGCCAGAGTTATAGCTGCCGCTTCTTCTCAGGAAAAATTAGACTTATGCAAAGATCAAGGAGCAGATGATTTAATTCTTTACTCCAGAGACAACATGGATAAGACGTCACAAAAGGCTTTTTCAGATGAGATTAAAGTATTAACAAATAAACAAGGTGTTGATGTTGTGTTTGATCCAGTTGGCGGTGCCTATTCAGAACCAGCATTAAGGGCAATGGCCTGGAAGGGAAGATATTTGGTTATTGGGTTTACATCGAGCATACCGTCAGTACCTCTAAATTTAGCTTTGCTCAAAGGCTGTCAGATTGTAGGCGTCTTTTGGGGTAATTTTTGCGTAAAAGAACCCATGGTTAATGCAGCAAATTTTAAAGATTTGTTCACCATGTTCGAAGAAGGGAAAATCAAACCCTTTGTTGTGGAAACATATCCATTAGAGAAAACAGGATATGCCATTGAATTGTTAGCAAAACGTGAGGCAATAGGCAAAATCGCTATAAAGGTTCGTGATTAAATGAGCCCAGTTAAGAGCTTTTCTGTGCTCGGTTTTCTAACCGTCTTAAATATTCTTAACTTTATCGATCGACAACTTTTAACGAGCTTTTCTAATTTTATAGTTCCAGAGCTTGAGTTGACGAATACACAGTTCGGAATTTTATCCGGTCTTGCTTTTATTGTTTTTTATTCTGTAATGGGAGTCATTATGGGAGCTATAGCAGACAGAGTTAATAGGCCAAAGTTCATGGCTTTTGGAGTAGCATTATGGAGCTTGTTAACAGCCGCATCGGGTCTGGCAAAAAATTTCTGGATGCTCTTTTTTCCTAGAATATTTATTGGAATAGGAGAATCCATTCTAACCCCCACAGCATTATCCTATCTCTCAGAGCACTTTCATAAAAGAAATATGGGTTTTGTCGCCGGATTTTATTATCTTGCAGTACCCGTTGGGGTAACACTCTCTTTTTACATAGCAGGTTTTCTTGGTCCTTTATGGGGTTGGAGAAATTGTTTTCTTGCACTCGGATTACTCGGTCTCGTATTGGCACTATTAATGCTTTTATTTAAAGAAACTCCCAAAAGAGAGGAAGTTATCAAGAATATGCCTAACCAGAGAATATTAACAAGAGAGTCCTTTATAGAGTCAATTTATGAATTAAGAGAGATCATAAAAGGTAGCTACCCTCTCAGGATGACAATATACGGAGGTATAGCGGCAAATTTTATTCTCGGCGCCCTTGTTTTTGATCAACTGTGGTTGGTCAATGACAAAGGTTTTGACCGGGCTGATATTCTCATAATAAGCGGCACGATTGGTTTACCTGCAGGACTCCTAGGTAATCTATTTGGAGGAATAGGCAGTGATTATTTCACAAAGATAACTGGAAAAGGCAGGCAAATGTTTCTTTTTTGGTGTTTATTAATTTTTACACCGTTTATTATTTTTTATCGACTAACTGACGACACAGGTGTTGTTTTCTTTTCATTGATGTTTCTTGGTTTTTTTCAATGGGGATGTTTGTATGGACCAATTACTTCATCGATTCAAGAACTTGCTCCTGAAAAAAATAAAGCACTAGTTTTGGCTTATTATTTATTTTTAACAAATTTAATTGGTATTGGATTATCAACAACAGCAGCCGGAATAATGACTGATATTTTAATTGCTAACAGTATTGAAAACCCTTACTCAATTACATTGCTTAGTTTCCAATTACTCTCAGGATTGTGTTTACCAGCATTTTACTTAGCTGGAAAAAACTACAATCCAGATTAGATATTTAAGAATCCTGATCCTAATACACCGAAATAGTTAAGGGTCTCAGCTGATAAATTTCAATTCTTTGTCTGTTATTCGACCGTATCTCAACTGAAGAACATCTTTCTTATAATTCTGTGTGTTTCTCCATGGGTCACGTGCCCCCTGAAGCGGCAGTCTGTCCAGCACCCTTAAAACATAACCAGAGTTAAAATCTAGCCACTCACCGTCTATTTCAATTTCTCCATCTGGGGTAGGTTGGCAGTACTTGTATCCGTTTTTATCCATGTAATTAAATAACCGACAAGCGTATTCAGCAGTTAAGTCAGCTCTAAGTGTCCATGAGGCATTGGTGTAACCAAAGGTCATAATTAAATTGGGAACGTTGCTAACCATCATTCCTTTGTAAGTCATGGATTTCGAGGGATCTATGGCTTTATTATCTACTTTAATATCAATGTTTCCAAAGAGCAGAACGTTAAAACCTGTTGCAGTCACAATAATGTCCGCTTCTAATACATCCCCAGATCTCAACTTAATTCCATTTTTAGTGAATTCCTCAATATGATCTGTAACAACTGAAGCGCTACCATCATTGATAGCATTAAATAAGTCACCATCAGGAACCAGGCAAAGACGCTGATCCCAAGGGTTGTATGGAGGTGTAAAGTGTTTTTCGATGTCATAATCCTTAGGAAGATGGTCCCTAACTAGGCCAATCAAGAAATCCTTTACTCGTTTAGGGTATTTTCTAGCTCTTTTAAAGAAAAACGATTGCATGTTAATGTTCTGCCAACGCATGATGTAATAGGCAACCGTATTATTCGTAATTCGTCTTATGAAGTTTCCTAACGGGTTACTATTGGGTCTAACCATATAATAGGTTGGAGATCGCTGTAGCATGGTAATGTGTTCTGTTTGTTGAGCCATTGAGGGTATAAGGGTAACTGCAGTGGCACCACTCCCAATAACCACAACTTTTTTCCCCTCGTAATCTAGGTCATTCGGCCATTTCTGTGGATGAACTATCTGGCCTTTGAAGTTTTCTCTACCTTTAAACTCAGGTTCATAAGCTTTATCGTAATCGTAATAACCCACACAAAAGTACAAGAAATCGCAGGTGATTATTTCATCTGTGTCTTTGCTTTTATTTTTATAGGTAACTGTCCATTGAGATTCTTTTGATGACCATGAAACTGAATGAACGTGGGAATGATATTGAATCTTTTCTTTAATCCTGTTTTCATCTGCTATTTCATTGAGATACTCCAGAATAGCTCCTCCCTCAGCAACAAGTTTCTCTCCCTTCCATGGTTTGAATCGAAAGCCCATTGTGGTCATGTCTGAATCTGATCTGATACCTGGGTATTTAAAAAGATCCCACGTCCCGCCTAATTGATCTCTTGATTCAAGAATACGGTAATTTTTTTGAGGAGATTCCTTCTCGATATGATATGCCGCACCGATACCAGATAAGCCAGCACCGATAATCAATATATTTACATGCTCCTGTTCCATTTCTATAGTTACATCTAGAGTAGAAGGTTGTAATATATCTTAAACCAACAGTCGTTAATAATCTTTTACAATATTTTATGAGTTATTTAGTTTTAGCAAGAAAATGGAGGCCCAAGTTTTTTTCAGAAGTTTCGGGCCAGAACCACGTTGTTAAAGCCTTACAAAATTCACTAAAACAAAATAAAGTCCATCATGCTTTTTTGTTTGCTGGCACCAGAGGTGTCGGTAAAACAACGATTGCTCGACTCCTAGCTAAATCATTAAATTGTGAAAAAGGCGTTGTTGCAGAACCATGTGGCAAATGCGGTTCATGTCAGTCCATAGATGAAGGCAGTTTTATGGATTTAATTGAAGTGGACGCAGCATCCCAAAGAGGAATCGATGACACAAGAGAATTACTTGAGAATTCTCAATACACGCCTACCTCAGGAAGATTTAAAGTTTATTTAATCGATGAAGTTCATCAATTAACGAAAGAAGCTTTTAACGCTCTTTTAAAGACATTAGAAGAGCCACCGCCTCATATGAAGTTTCTCTTGGCGACCACCGAGAGTGAAAAAATACCAATCACAGTTCTATCAAGATGTTTAAAGTTTAATTTAAAGAAAATATCCGAAGACAATATTACTTTGAGATTGAAAGAAATTTGTGATCAAGAAAAGATTAAATACGAAGACAGAGCTATAGAGTTAATCAGTGAAATGGCTGATGGAAGCATGAGAGATGGTCTAAGTCTTTTAGATCAAGCGTTAGCCTATGAGGATTACAGTTTATCAACTGAACAAGTCTCGCAAATGCTTGGCACCATTGATAATAAATATGCTCTAAATATCCTTTCAGCAATTTTATCACAAGATAAAGGTGCGCTCATGGAGTCATTGGATGCTGTTGATGATCTTTATCCAGATTACAAAGGGTTACTAGACACCATGGCATCGTTGACACAATCTGTGGCTTTTATACAAGTTATAGGCTCAGAAAACAATGATGCCAACAAAGACGAAACACATTTCCTAGAAAATATCGCCAACAGCGTCTCCCCTGAATTAATTCAGTTAATCTATCAGATTTCAATAATGTCAAAAAAAGATATTGAATTAGCTCCAAGTCCAAAAGAGGGATTTACCATGGCTATTCTAAGAATGTTCGCTTTCCAGCTCGATGATTCTCCATCAACTCAATCATCAAAGAGAGAGATCAAAAAAAAAGAAATCCCAACTAAGCCCATAAAGCTTGAACCAACCAAAGAAAACAACAACACAGATAATAAAACTGCAAATCAGAACCTTAATGCTGAACGATGGACATCAGAGGTTTCAAAAATGGACCTTAAAGGCACGGTTAAACAATTGGCATCTCATTGCACAGTGGGCCAACTTAAGAAAGGCAACCTTTTGCTTACCATTGATCCTGAAAATGAACATCACTTGATAGACAGAGCTACCAAAGCATTAGCAAAACATTTAATTGGTACGTTTACCAATATAGAAAAAGTACAGATAAAGATTCTGCAAACCAACGGATCAACCTTGGCTAAAAAGAGATCTGAAAAACAAGAAGAACAAAAAATTATGAATGAATCCAGAAATGATTCAGATCCAAATCTCCAATTAATTAAAGACATGTTTGATGCTAAAGTTGAGAAGTCCTAATGAAATCATTTAGTCCTGCACTTCAAGACTTAATTGATGCGTTTAAACAACTTCCCGGCATAGGCATTAAAAGCGCCCAACGAATAGTGTTTTATTTATTAAGGGAGAATGAAAATAAGGCCTTATTCTTAGCAGAATCAATACAAAAATCTTTTGACTCAATTAATGAATGTCAAGAGTGCCGAATGTACACAGAAGAAAAATTGTGCAGTATTTGCACAAACAGTGATAGGGATAGAAATATTATGTGTGTAGTTGAATCGCCTGCTGATCTAATTGCAATAGAGAATACCATGCAATTTAATGGGCTTTATTTTGTATTAATGGGGAGACTTTCGCCTCTTGATGGCATCGGTCCG
This sequence comes from uncultured Woeseia sp., assembly GCA_964561815.1. Classification (GTDB taxonomy): domain Bacteria; phylum Pseudomonadota; class Gammaproteobacteria; order Steroidobacterales; family UBA11654; genus CACPJA01. Next base: position 11,311 of record CAZLQT010000010.1, on the reverse strand, counting down.
GATGAATTAAAAATAGAAGATTTGATTAAATTATTAAAGGATAAAGACATCAAGGAAATTATTTTAGCAAATAGCCCAACAATAGAAGGAGAAGCAACAGCTGCCTATATTGGATCGATTGCTGAGGATCTTGATGTTAAGGCAACGCGAATTGCCTACGGAGTCCCAATGGGAGGCGAACTTGAATACGTTGACTCCAATACATTGATACAGGCATTAAATAATAGAAATCTAATTGGGAATTGATTTTATAGGTAAGTTGATATTAACTTTTTATAGTTATCGTAACGACGCTTAGAGATTGTGTCTGTCTCTACCATATCCTTAATAATGCAAGAGGGTTCGTTTAGATGTGAACAATCTCTATATCTGCATTTAAGTTCCTGCCCATTAATTTCAATAAACCCTTTTTTAATATCAGTTATATCTTTGATGTTTGGATGAAGATTCTCAATTCCTGGTGTATCAATCAGGAAGCTTTCGTTATTTAATAAGTGTATTTTTGTGGTGGTTGTAGTGTGCTTACCTTTTTTTGATTTTTCAGATAACGGCCGGGTTTTTATGTTATCCGAGCTCAATAGGAGATTAGTAATAGTTGATTTGCCAACTCCTGATTGACCGACAAGCAGAGAACAATGGTTATTAAGGATACTCTTAAATTCCAAGGTATTGATTCCAAACTTGGCCGATATGTTAATTAGTTCATATCCCAGGTTTGAATATTGAATTAATTCATCATCAATAGAACCTTTTTTTATATCTGATTTGTTAAGAACTATAACCAGTTTGCATTCTATTAATTCCGATATAAGAATAAATTTATCAACGAGCAAATAATTGGGTTTTGGCTCTGGTGCAATTACTAAAAGAATCTGTGTAACATTGTTAACTAAATTGCTCTTCAAGCCTTTTTTATTGAGTCTTTCAACCTGGTTCATTGGGGTTTCAATCTTGCTTATTAAAACCGATGATTCATCTAGGGCTTCATATTCAACAAAATCCCCAATAACAACATTATCTTGTTTTTTCTTAAGAAAGGGCTGGAAACCAGAACCGCTATTCCATAGCACGCCTCTATTGCCATGCAGTTCTGTTACTAGAGCTTTTTTTTCGTATTGTTTTATCAAACTTTTGTGATTATACATTTATAACTCTGATAGAATCATTTTTATGACTAGACCAGCAAAACGTTTAATTTGGATTGACTTAGAAATGACTGGCCTAGACACGGACAACGATACTATCCTAGAAATAGCAACTGTCGTTACTGAATCTAATCTTGATATAGTCTCAGAAGGGCCTAATTACGCAATTCATCAAGATGATGAAATTCTCGACGGTATGGACGACTGGAACAAGAAACAACATTCCAAATCAGGTCTGCTCGATCGCGTAAGAGATTCAAGGATTACTATACAGCAGGCTGAAAGGGATACCTTAGAATTTCTTCAAAAGATAACCAATAAAAAAGAAGCTCCCATGTGCGGCAATAGCATTTGTCAAGACAGGCGCTTTTTAGCCAGATTGATGCCTGATCTCGAAGATCATTTCCAGTATCGTAATCTTGATGTAACGTCTATCAAGATAGCGTCACAACTTTGGGCACCTGATGTGGCAAGATCTTTCTCTAAAAATAGTAATCACTTAGCCAGAGACGACATATACGATTCAATTTATGAGTTGAAACACTATAGGTCTCATTTTCTTAGAACAGAGGATTAGTTATCCTGCAAAAAACAACGCTATTGTTGATGCGAAACCAGCTACCCAAGCAAGACTCCTCAAGGTACCCTTATTAGTTAAATAAAAGGCTGCATGCAAAATTCTTGAAATCACGAAAATAATAGCGAGGATATCAATCATTTGCTGATCATTGCCCATCCAGTGAGCAGCGATAACAGCAGCAAAGAATGCTGGAAATGATTCATAACAATTCTGTTCAGCAGAATGTGCATTCCTAGCTTTTCCAGTTAATTCAGAGATATGATCTCTGGGTGATTCGTTGTCGTATCTTACCTTTGAAGATTTTGCGACGCCTGCTAAATATGCAGGTATGAACATACAAAATATTATGCTGTAGAACGCTATTGTCATGGTTGTATTACTCCTTTAAATAGATGTTTATTGATTATATTATGGATTCATAAAACATATACAATTATGATAATGATGTGATCGTAAAATACAGTAAAAATATCAATAATGAAAAACCAATTAATCCGCTGATAGTAGCCGAAAAGTTACAACACATTTACCATCAGAGTTTTGAAATATTTAATGAATTAATACTCAAGCCAACAGGAATAGAATCTAAATCAATTGACAAATATCGATCTGTTAATTTCACACTCAAGAGTTTAGAAGATATGCCATTGATTTATGTGTGCGTAGAAACATTATCTCGTTATACTCTTCATTGCTCTATGAGGATTGAAGGAGGGATTTTAGATGGGAATGACAATGTTTATCAAACCCCATTTATCTTTAGGATGAAAATCTACTTAGACGCTCAGCTCCTTGAAGTTTACGATGCATCGTCACAAAAAATAAAAATAGATAAGAAAGACACACAAATTTCACCAAAACTTCTCAATCCGATTAGTGGTGAAGTAAAATTGATTAAATCCGATTTTTTATATCGCTGGTTAAAGATGCTTAAAGTATCTGGATACGCATATATAAATAATGACAGATAACCCTCTTTCAAATCCAAGTTTCACGAAATTATTTGTTGCTCAAATAATAGCTCTCGTTGGAACCGGTTTATCAACTGTTGCTCTTTCACTTTTAGCTTACGACATGGCGGGCGGCAGAGCAGGGACTGTCTTAGGTATTGCATTAGCATTTAAGATGATCGCTTATGTTTTTTTTGCTCCGATAATCGGTGGCATTGTTCATCGCGTTTCTAGAAAGTCTTTCCTAATCACAATGGATGCACTCAGAGCTTTAATTGTTCTTTTGATGCCATTCGTTTCAGAAATATGGCATATCTATGTATTAATTTTTCTTCTTAATTTATTTTCAGCTGGGTTTAAGCCAGTTTTTCAGGCAGTTATCCCCGATATATTAAACAATGATGAGCAATACGGGAAAGCTTTGGCTTATTCCAGAGTAGCTTACGATCTTGAAAACATCTTAAGCCCAACACTAGCTGGGATTGGACTTTTGTTCTTTACCTATACTGGCTTATTTGTATTTAACTCCGTTGCATTTATTATTTCAGCATTAATTATCATCATTACATTATTGCCAAAACCTAAACCTGTTGAGAGAAGCGGTAACTTTATTGATGAAATCACTTATGGCGTTATCTCTTATTTTAAAACGCCTAGACTCAGATCGTTGTTAGTCTTATACATTGGTATAGCTGTTGGTAGCTCCATGGTTATAGTAAATACTGTTATTTATGTAAAAGAATACTTGATGCTACCAGACACCACATTGGCACTATTTTTTGCCTGCTCAGGGTTGGGATCAATGCTCATGGCCTTTACCTACCCTTTATTAGCAAAAAAGTTCAATGATAAAACCATCATACAATTAGGAATATTAGCTTTATCAATATCACTTTTTCTCATGTCTTATGAACCCTCATTCATTTTTGCATTAATCAATTGGTTTTTAATAGGAACAGGATTGTCATTGTCACAAATACCTGCTGGCAAAATAGTTAATATGTCAGCCAACCCTAATGATAGAACCGCATACTTTTCAGCTCAGTTTTCTTTATCTCATATGTGTTGGTTGATTGGCTATCTTGCTGCTGGACAACTCGTTTATGTTTTTGGATTCTCATTTACAGCAGTCTTTTTTGCTTGCATTGTCTCTATTTGTTTAATCTACAGTGTTTTATTTTGGCCGAATGAAGATGAAGACAACATCTTAATCCATACTCACACAAATCTTACTCATCAGCACTCTCATGATCACGATGATCATCATCAACATGTGCATAGGGATAATTCAGACGATGCTATTCACTCGCATGAGCATAGCCACGAGGAGATTACACATAAACACCCATTTCATATAGATATCCATCACCAGAACTGGCCATCAAAGTAGTTGTAATTTCAGTTTTTGGAACTTACTAAGTTATCTTCTTTAGATCTCACGGTGTATTCTTCATCGTAAGATTCTATTAAATCAATGACCATCATGTAGGCTTCATTTAAAATAGTTTCAGAGCTAAAATCTTCAAATGATTTTTGCTCTTCGAAACCAAGTTTCTCTAGCTTATTTTTCCTTCTTTCAGTATTCGATTTTGATCGCTGATCACGTTCTGACTTTCTTGTTTCCATATTTAAAGATACGGAGTTAACTTGTGACGTATTTCTGAATTCAGTGATATCTTCGATGAGTACTTCAATTGAAGGATTCTCAGATTTTCTAATTTCGTAATTCTTTTCGACGTCTCTTATTAACGGTTGAAAATCTGTGTGTGTTTGAAAATTAAGACTTGAGATCTTATCCCAGGGTAGGGGATTGTTTTTTGTTTCTTCGCCGATAATATCAGCATCGATGAATGAAGGAAGTTTTATATCCGGTTCAACACCTCTATTTTGAGTTCCTTCGCCAGTGATGCGGTAGTACTTTGCTATAGTTAAAGTCAACTGACCAAAACCTTTCTTTGATTTATACCTAGAGTATCTGTCTAGTGGGTATAGATTCTGGACTGACCCTTTACCGAAGCTTTTTTGACCAATTATAAGACCTCTCTGGTAATCCTGAATAGCTCCTGCAAATATCTCAGATGCTGAAGCACTGTATCGATCAATCATGACGGCTAATGGACCGCTATAGATAGTTCCATTTGAAGGGTCATTAATTATTTCTAAATTGTTATCCATATCTTTAAGTTGGACAATGGGACCTTCGTCAATGAATAAACCAGTTAAAGAAACCGATTCATCCAATAAACCGCCTGAGTTACCTCTTAAATCAATAATTAAGGCATCAATGCCAATTTCTTTGAGTTCAGAAACTAAATTTTTGACATCATTGGTAGTGCTCTTGAAATATTCATCACCTCGACGTCTTGCAGCAAAGTCTTGATAGAAACTTGGTATTGTTATAAATCCTATTTCAAAGTTATTATCCCCTGATTTTATAGTTTTTATATAGCTCGAAGCTGCTTGTTCTTCTAAGGTGACACTATCTCTAATTAAAGTTAAATCATAAGGATTGGAATCAGCGTTTGATGAGGTAGGTAAGATTCTAAGTTTAATTTTACTGCCTTTCGGTCCTCTAATTAATTTAACCACATCATTAAGATCCCAACCTATTATATCTGTAGGTAAACTTGAGTTTTCATCATAAATACCGATAATTCGATCTAACGGCTTCAGGACACCGTTCTGATCTGCTGGGCCTCCAGGGATCAGATTTACTATTTCAATAAAATCTTCATTATTTTGCAGTCTAGCTCCGATGCCTTCATAAGAGAGGCTTGTCTGGATTTCATATTCTTCTGCTTGTGAGGGTGTTAAATAATTTGAATGAGGATCCAGATGCCGCATAAAAGAATTTAAAAAGATATTGATTACATCTTCTTCTTCGTACTCATTGATTCGTTTTAAATATCTTGAGTATCTTTTTATTAGAGTGGTCTTGGCTTTATCTATAGGCTGACCTGCAAGAACTAGTGAAAGAAGATCATTTTTAGTTCTTTTTCTCCATATTTCATCCAATTCATTAGTGGTTTTGGGCCAAATTTTATTCTTTGATCTAAATTCATAGGATTCTTCAACATCAAATGAATTAATCTCATCTAGTAAGTCAATCGAATAGGACAGTCTTTGTTGAACTCTTAGTCGATAAACACCAAAAATATCAAACACTGTTGCTAAATCACCATCAATTAGAGATTCATCAATTTTATATTTGTATCTCTGAAAATAGTTAATATCTGATTTTAGGAAATAGACTTTTAGAGAATCTAGAGTTTCAATAAAGGCCTGCAGAATTTTTACGGATGATTCATTGTTAACTTTTTCTTGATTGATATGAGCTCTTTCGCTGATTGCTGTTACCAGCTTTAAAAGGTGATTATCAACTGGCTTTTCTACTAAGACACTTGGATATACTTCAGAGTTCTGACTTCCAACTTGAGTTGAGATCACAATCAGACAGGTGATAAGTAGTTTAATTATTTTATTCGTTTTCATTAAGAGAAATTAGGCAATCTGATAAGTCATTATTCTTTACTATTTTTTATTTAGAAAAAAATCCTACAATCTGCTGAGATAATCCATCGCAAGCACTAGATTGTGTTCTAGCTAGAATTGGAATAGGGATAACTATAGCAGGGATAACCGAAGTTCCCGATACATTAGCACTCAAATTACCAACAGAAGTTTCCTGGCTTAAGTCCCACACAGATGCTTCATACGAGGAGGTATCATCCCACCAGGCAAAACCAAAGCAGCCACCACCTCCAGGACCTGCTGCACATGAAAGAGCACCAGAACTTGCATTGGTCTTAGTTTCTCCAGTTACTTTAACTAAATATTTTATTTCTAACTCGTCCAACTTATTCTTAATGATCTCCTTTCCCAATACCTTAGGCAATTCTTCAATATTTTGTGGCGCTGTGCTTGGCTCAAACCATGGGTAAAAGATGTTTTGGAATTCGGTTGTTGAAATGATATTAAATTGATCCTGATTTTTTGATAATGATCGATTTAAGCAATCCATAAAGTCATTCTCTGTTTTATTACCAGTGTGATAACTATCAGAGAGCACAACAATTGATTCTCCATCCTTAATAGAATACGCAGCATTAACTTCCTGATCTATTCGAGTTGTTGAACAACTCGTGATAAATAGGCTAACTAGGATAATTATGATAAATGGTCTGGGCATAGGACTCTATTCTACTAAATCCAGTAGTTCATTTTTTTCTTTTTCTAGCTGGATAGTAAGATTAGCGCCGACGTCTCTTAAGGCAATATTGATGGCATTAGCCATGGATTGATTATTATCAAACGCACCAGTTGCCTGTTCTCCGTATCCTGTAATATCCCAATTCTGAAAAAGATCTAACTCTGAATCATAGAGTTTTATTTTGTATTTAAACCAAATAGAAAATTTGTCATTTGATGCTAATTGAGGGGTTAGATACTCAAATTTATCAAGATCCACTGTCAAAAGAATATCGGCTTCATTCTTATTTACTAAATCAAAAGATTCACGTTCCATAATATTTGAGAAAAAGGAATCAAAAATAGTATTAAATATTTTCTTTTGGGCATCTTGGAAATCTATGTCCCAGGTGTAATCAGTTGTTTCTAAAGGCGTGCTTTCAAAGAGATAATTTTTAATTTCATCTTCGTACACAGTGATTATAGAGATGTTCTGATTCTTCTGGACAAGCGGGGATGGTATTGATGATGAAATTGTAATTGATTGTGAGGTGCAGCTTGAAATTAAGATTAAGATTAATAAGTTGAATGTTTTAATTTTCATGATATTTCAGGTTCTACCTCTTCAGAATAGGCTTCCCAGGTTCCTTTCGGATTAGTTTGCCCCCAACCTGTTTGTTTTTCTAACAAGTCTGGATGATCTTTGACAATTCTATCCAGAACAACTCTAGGGATATCATCAATAGTTCCGGTTATCTGGTAACTATGCATGCGACCAAATAAAGCACCATCAGGTAAATTATTGCCCATTTTCATCCAAGGCCACCAAGGTGATGTCCTCATAAATCCAGCGTGAAAGGGTGAAGATGGAATTGAGCGATCGTTCATAGTATTTACTGGGGTGTAAAAGCTAAAATGTTCTGAAGGATTAATGATTTTGCTTGTGTGCGCTTTTGGCCATTTGTCCTTAGTTACTGGGTTTGTGTATTCATGAGAATATTCCCATGTTAGTAAGTATTGATCACCAATTTTTTGCCACGGTAATATGAACTGGATAGCATCATCTGCCGTCTCAGCATCGGCTTCATTCATCAGTGTAGGCTCATCGACTAAAGAGTTACCCATAACAAATTTTGGCATTAACTCTGTTAAATGACCTCTCATCATCCTATTAATAAAGGGGAATACCTCAACAGTTTCTTTGGTCCATGGGTTTTTCCAGGTATCTATAATTTCGCCACTCTTAAGGTCTGTAAAATATCCAGCTTCAGTTCCCCTTATATTTATACTGTGGTCATCATTCAGTCGAGATTGCATATTGCCAAATCCGACATAGCCAAATAAAGGCAATAAACGTTTAGTGCCAACTCTTGCAAATTGCACACCTTGATAGCCTCCAAATGTTGGTGTATCAGAATAACTACCCCATAGTTTGCCAAACGCATATAAGTTATCTTTAGGTAAACTAAAGTCTAGATGATCATGATTCTCAGCTGAGTTATTGCTTGCTCTTAAAGGTTGTGTTTTTGTCAGACCATACCCTAAGATTGATGATGTTATGAGATGCCTTCTAGATATTAGTGAATTATAGACAGAAGCAAACATTTTGTTGCTTAATCAAGAGCATTTTCATTAAACTCTTCGATGTTTTCCTCTTCAGAATCTTCATCTGCATCAGGCCAGATCTTGGTAAATTTTGTTCCTTCAAGGCTCACACCTGCAATCAATCCTTTATGTCCGAACACAAAGCCTACGATGGGATCTTGGCTTTCTGTAGTATCTATTGAGCCACCTGTACCCATGGTCCATAGCGCGACAGCTCCATCCACTCCAGCTTGCCAGCCTGAACTGTATAGGAAATCATCCATAGCCTCATCATCAAAAAATAGAATAACGAGGTCCTTTGCACCAACACCTAACTGTATCCCTAATGAGGTACTGAATGCTCTATAGTATTGCACCTTTATATCATCTACGATTAATGCACCTTCCCCATATTCCATACCTAGAACTACTCCTGCCTTGATCATTCTTGGAATAACTAATACGCCTCTAGAGCCATCCAGATAACCTTGACTGCCTTGTACTTCTTCATTGAATCGAACTAAAGCGCTTTCAATAGCGGCATCAATTTCGTTTGAGTTTCTAGCTGATGTGGTTTCAGTAAAATTAACGGTGATAAATAAAAACAGGCTAAGAAAAAAATATTTAGTAAAGTAATTCATTTTTTAATCCTTAAGTATGTCGTCATAAAAGTCAGTTCTTCTGTCTCTAAAGAAACCCCATGATGAACGATATTCTTTGATTTCGTCAAGGTCAAATTGATGAATAATAGTCTCTTCATTGTCGCGGCTACATTCTTTTACTTTAATTCCCGTGCCATCAGTAATGAATGAAGAACCATAAAATGTCATAGAGAAGCGATCATTAGTCTCTGTACCAATCCTGTTTGATGCAATAATTGGTACACAGTTAGCTGCTGCATGGCCCTGCATTACAATTTGCCAGGAATCTCTAGAATCAAGATCAGAGTCATCAGGTTCACTACCTATTGCAGTAGGGTAGAAGATTAATTCAGCACCTTTTAAAGTCATGATCCTAGCAGCTTCTGGGAACCACTGATCCCAACAAATGCCAGTCCCAATATTCCCAAAAGCAGTATTAAAGACTTTAAAACCTGTATTGCCTGGATGAAAATAATATTTTTCTTCATAACCTGGACCATCAGGGATATGCGATTTTCTATATATATCTAGTATCTTGCCATCAGCATCTATCATCGCTAATGAGTTGTAATAAGTATTATTGTCTTGTTCAAAGAAACTCATCGGTAAGACAACACCAAGTTCTTTTGCAAGGTCAGACATTTCATTGAGTAGGGGATTATTGTCAAACGGTTTAGCTAGCTCAAAATTTTTAGGATCATTTAGACAAGGGAAGTAAACAGATTCAAACAGTTCTTGTATGAGTATTATTTGTGCGCCTTCCGATGCACATTTGTTGATCAGATCTTTTGCTTTATCAATATTTGCTCTCTTATCCATCGAGCATGCCATTTGTGTAGCTGCTACAGTAACTTCTCGCATTCTGCCTCCTTTAATCAAATATAAGGTTGTTGTTGAGTAATACAATGAACACAACCACCCCCTTCAACAATTCTTGATCCCTCAAGTGTAACAATTTTTCTGTCATGAAAAACCTTTGAGATAGTCTCAATGGCTTTCTTATCCATTGGGTCATTGAAAACAGGAAGGACAATAGCATCGTTAGCAATGTAAAAATTAATATAAGACAAGGGCATTCTTTCGTTAAGAAATTTGCGATAACTAGGCTGTTCTATAAAAATAATTTCATAGTTGTCCCCATTTATGTTTTTTGCATGTTTTAGCCGATCCTTATTCTCTTGGAGTCTATCGAAGTTCGAGTCTTGTTGATTATTTTCTGTTAAGGCAAGTATTTGGTTATTTGGCGTAAAACAGGCCAAATTATCGATATGCCCTCCAGTATCGTCGTATTCTAATGCAGCTATTAGCCAGATAAAGTTCTCAACACCTAGATATTTTTCGAGAATATATTCAGCTTCTTTTTTATCTAAACCAGGATTTCTTGATGAGTCAAAGATAACATCTTCGGTCAACATAAGAGTTCCCATGCCATCTGTATGAATAGCGCCTCCTTCAAGTACGAGAGGTGCTTTAAAATGCGGTATATCAAGGTGTTTTAAAATTTTTTGAGCGATTTTTGCATCATTGAGATAATCTGGCCCAGTTGCTTCGCCATAGTTATTAAAAGTCCAGTCAACACCTGCTATTTGAGTATTATTGGAAATAAATGTTGGTCCTGAGTCTCTGCACCAACTGTCATCAATTTGTTTACCCATAATAGAAACATTATTAGTGATCATTGAGCTCAGTAAATCTATATCGACTTTATTGGCTATTATTGTTACGGGTTCGAACTCCGAAATAAGATTTGCAGTCTCAGCATAAGCGTCTCTCATGGTATCGATATTTGGGTATCTGTCTGTATCAAGACCGGTTGGCCACATCATCCAGGTTTGCTGATGGGACTGCCATTCAGCTGGCATAAAGAAGCCTAAATCCTTTGGATATTTCTCTATCAGATCATACATATTTTTGGTGAAGCTTATGGTTAAAAATTAGAACCAGCTTCTATCAAAGTTTATTTTTCGCTCTCGACGTGGAATAACTTATTATAAATTTTCCACTCATCGTCAACTTTTATAAATGACAAAATATCCACAAAAGTAATGCCTAGATATTTGTCTCTTACCTTTACCAACGCTGTGGTGCCTAATATTTCACAAAGGAGCGTTTCAAATTCCACATCTTCGCCTTTTTCTTTTGGTGCAGGTTGTTGAGATGCTACAAATCCAGCAAAATCATCCACTGACATCTGCATAAAATCACCGTGTAAATAACCAACAA